>JBGPXN010000070.1:0-21620 GCA_041492755.1 Methylomirabilia bacterium
CATTCTCCTTCAAGAGCGCGAGCGTCTCCGCCTTGGTGGTATTGGCGTGCTCCTTGGCGTGCTTGGCGTTGCCCTCGTGGATCATGTCCATGGTCAGGTTCGGCAGGGGCTTGCCCTTGGCGACCATGTCCACGAGGCCCGCGATCCCCGCATGACTCACCGCCACGTGATGGGCCACGACCCCCACGATCCACTGCTCGCCCGACGTAGTCTTCTTCCAGTCGGCATCGCTCAGCTTCTCGACGGTCGAGTTCATCTCGCGGCACGTCTCGTCGAACTTCTTGGCCAGCTGTTCGGCACGCGCTCCCATATTGCCCTCCTTGGTGCGAAGTGAACGGTGTGCTGCACGGGAACCCTTGCGCCCCGCGACCTCCACGATAAACCCGGAGTCAAATACGTCTCAGGTAGGCTCTCCACGGCTTCCAGTAATGCTCTCGCCGTCCCCGGTTGATACTCGCGGCATTCGCATCCGCGACACCCATGGGAGCTCACGCCGCTCACGGCTCAACTGGTCACGGAGTCGCGTGAACTCCTTCTCCTTCGCCAGGTGCTCCCGGCGGGCGGCGATCCACTCGTCTCGCGACACGACCTTGTGGTCTTTCATGGCGTCCTCCTTGAGCCGGCACGTCAGTCCCGGTCACGCTCTCCCCGGCTTACCCGCGAGCACCTCGAACAGGGTGTCGAACGAGCCGATCCAGCCGTGGCTGTGGTCATCGCGAGACGTCTTGGTGTCGAACGACTCGTGACGCAGCGTCATCTCGGTCCTGTTGCCGATAGCCCGGAACGTCAGAGCGTAGGCGACACGCCGGCTTGAGGTAATCCGGGCGCATCCGGCGCACGGGCAGGTACGTGCCCGTGAACTGCGAGGTCCGCCCGGCCCCGACGGCAAGCGGCACCAGGGACCGAGGCGTGGCCCGGCCACGTCGCAGGGAGGAGCGACGAGTCAACGCCGCGGATGGGCCGTCTTCATCGGCCGGGCTCGTTAGCCGCGGTCGACCAGCGGTCGCAGGCGGGGTAGCACCGCCGCTACCCCGACGGAGATCGCGGCAAGCACGAGCCACGGCAGCCGATACGAGTCCGTCAGCGCCAGCATCCAGCCGAACAGGGGCGGCCCCACCAGCACCCCGCTCCATGCAAACACCGTCGCCAATCCCGTGAGCAAACCCGCCGACGCGGCGCCGCCGATCTCCGCGACGAGCGCGAAATAGAGCCCGACCCAGCCGAAGGCGCCGACGCCCGCCACGAAGGCGAGCACGACGGCGGCACCGAGCGGCAATCGATCGCCGAACGCGAAGCAGACGTAGGCGGCGGCGCCGATGAGCGCATTGATGGCCAGGCCCGGACGCCGCCGGCCGAAAAAGAGTCGGTCGCTCACCACCCCCCACCCCAGGCGGCCGGCGACGCCGCCCAGGTGCGCGAGCGCGAGCAGGCGTGCGGCCTCGACGCTCGAGATCGCGAACGTCTCGCGCGCGAACAGCACGAGATAGCCGAGCAGCGACGACTGAGCGATCGACAGCGCGAGGCCGGCCCCGAAGATCACGGCGACGCCGCGCCGGCGCAGGAACGGGCCGAGCGCTCTGAAGCGGGCCGGCGCGGCCGGCCGCGCGGCGTAACGGACCGCCGGCGCGCGATAGGCGAGGACGACCACGAGGGCCATGACGATGGCGGCCGCGCCCGCCGTGGCCATCGCGATGCGCCAGTCGAGCGCCGCGGCAATCGGGGGCAACGACAGCGCGGCGACGATGCCACCCAGGGTCAGCCCGGCCTGCTTGATCCCCATCGCCACGCCGCGCTCGCGCGCGGGGAACCAATCATAGACCGCCTTGCCCGTGGTGGGATTGAGCACGCTGAAGCCGAAGCCGGCGAGCACCAGGCAGGCGAGCAGCGCCGGGAAAGACGGCGCCCCTGCCGCGAGCGCCGCCAGCGCGCCGACGGTCACCAGGCCACCGGCGAGCGGCAGGCCGACGCCGCGCCGCTCGGTGAGCCACCCGACCGGCACGGCCATGAGCACTCCGCCCAGGTACACCGCGGGCAAGAGCAAGCCGACCCGCGCGCGCGACAGGCCGAACGCATCCAGGAAGAAGGGCGCCAGTGGCGCGACGGCGAGCGCGGCGATCGAGCCGAACGCGTGGCCCGCGGTCACCAGGCTCAGCGCGACCCACCGAAACCGTGGAGCGGGCGATGGGGCCGACACGCCCAGCGGCGGAGACGAAGGCTCCACGCCAAGGGGGACGACGCGCATCGCGTCTCTCAGACTACGCTGCCGACGTGAAGTTGAAGGCCGACTATTGCCGAAGCGGATTCACGGCGACGCCCTCCGCCCACGGCTTTCGGCACAGCCCCTCGTCGAGCGTGGCGAGCCGGAGCCGGCTGGTCCTGGCCAGGGCCACGAGATAGGCGTCGGTCACTTCGTTCGCGCCCTCCAAGCCGGCGAGCACCGTTCCCGGCAGGGCATCGGCGACAAACGTGGCGCCCTTCAGGCGCGTCAGGTCGTGGAGGACGGCCTTCGCGTCCGCGAACGGCGAACGACGCTCGGAAAGCCGGGCTCATGCTCACCCGAAGAAAACCGCGATGTGTGAGCGGGCAGGTGTAGAAGCGCCCCTGTGACTCCAGCCATCGGCGCGTCCCGCGGTGATCGGCGTGGGACTTCCAGGCGCAGGCCACGAAGAAGTTCACGTCGAGCAGATGGCTCACGGAAAGTCCGCGAGGAGCTTCAGTACCTCCTCCGTGGTCATGTCCGGGGCGTTGGGGGGCGCAACGAGGAGCCTTCGCCCCCGTTCCGTGACGAGCCGCGCCCGCGTCTCGCGCTCCGGTTCAAGGATGATCCGCCCTTCGTGCAGGCTGACCTGGAGCCGGGATCCTGCCCGGAGGCGCAGGGCGCGGCGGACATCCTTCGGGATCACGAGCTGTCCCTTGCTGGAAAGCGTTGTCGTCGCCATGGGCACCATCTTACCCGTCTTACCTTGCGGGTCAGGGGCCGGCCCGCCGGCTACGCGCCCGAGGCGAACGGCCGGACTTGAGCGCGCCTACGCGCTCACCGTGGCCGTCCACCGCCTTCGCCAGCTCTTCGCAGCGTGGGGAGGGGGTCAGCTCGCTCAGCGGGAAGCGACCGCGCGCCTTGGAGACGCCGTCGGGGTGGACGGCGAGCGCGCCGGACTTCACGGCCTCCCACCGCTCGTTGTTGAAGATCACGGTCAGGATCGGGAGCGCGTGGGCGCGCTGCACGAAGAGGCCGGAGAGCGGCTCGCCGAAGAAGTAGGCGCCGTCGCCGACGGTCGCGATGACCGTGGACTCCAGCCGGGCAAGCTTGACTCCGAGGGCTGCACCCAGGCCGAAGCCGAGGCCACTCGAGTGCGGCGAAAGCATAGGCGACACAAAGCCCCTTCTCGGACACGGGCGTCCCGACGCCGCCCCGCCCCTCCACCCTCCGCTTGTCGTACCCCTCCGGTTCATCACGCTGGGCTGCTATACAGCTGCGCGGCTTCAAGGCGCGCACGGCCTCGGACCTGGACGGGACGATGACGATGGCCGCCCAGCCGCTGACGGCCGAGGACGTCGAGAACCTCGCCCATTACCTCGCGCGCCTCGATCCCGCGGCACGCTGAGCCCGGCCGAGCAGGCATCAGATCGACGGGGCTGGCGGCCCCTCAATTCTCACAACCGAGCGGATCCGGGTCGCCGAGCTTCGGCTGACACTGCGGTCCCTGTGGTTTCGGGTTCGGCCCGTTCGGGTCTGGGCCGCCCGGCGGCTTCGGCGTCTTCGGCAGCGTGAAGTCCGGGTAGAGCGGCGCGTCCACCTTCAGGTCGAACTTGTTGAACCAGTCCTTCGGGTCCTTGTTCCGGACGTCGCTGATGCTTGGCGTGTTCGGGCCGCCGCTGAAGGTGAACGGCCCGACGCTGAGCAGGCTACTGCCGTCGCTGCTGCTGCTCGTGCTGCTGTTGCCGCCGGATGTCGGCGCGGGATTGCGCTGCGGGCCCACCGGCGTCTTGCGGACCGGGTCGGCGGGATCGCTGGGCGCCGGGCACGTCGGACAGAGCGGCGGCGCCGGCGCCTGAGGCTTGGGGTCGAGCATGAGCGGCTTGCTGAGGTTCAGATCGGGCGGCGGCCCGAGGCACACGAGGCCGTTGCCCGGCGCGTCCTGCAGCCCGCTCGCGTCTTGCCGGTTGACCGGATCGTTCAGCGCGTACGCGTAGAGGTTGGTGTCGCCGCTCGCGAACAGAATGGGATCGCGCGTGGTCCAGCGCCCGGTGGCGGGGTCGTAGTCGCGCGCGCCGAAGCGCACGAGCCGCGTGTCCCGATCGTACAGCCCGCCCGCGAAGCCGAACGGCTGGAAGCCCGGCGCGCTGTCGCCGGTGACCACGCCGAACGCGTCGTAGTCCAGGCGCTGGGCGATGCCCCCGTCGGCGGCGTTGATCACGAGACGGATGCTGCCGAGCTGGTCTGAGACGAGGCGATAGCGGTTGCCGCCGCGCAGCATGTAGTCGGGCGCGCTCACGCGGCTGGCGTAGACGAAGCGGCTCACCAGCGCCCCGCTGCCGTTCAGCTCGGCCACAATCCGGCCGCGCTCGTCGTAGAGGAGGCCCTGGACGAGCGCGCCGTTGACCTTCTTGCCGATCCGCCGGCCCAGGCTGTCCACGACGTACTGGAGCGAGGAGCCACCCGGGAGCGAGACCGCGACGAGGTGGCCGAGCGTGTCGTACTGGTACGTCGTCGTCTGGCCGCCTGCCGTCGTGCTCAGCAGCTGGCCGTTCGCCGTGTGGGCGTAGGTCGCGCCGCCGGCGGTGAGGAGGCGATCCTGCGCGTCGTAGGTGGCGGCCGCGCCATCGGCGGTGAGCCGGTTGCCGGACGCATCGTACGAGTACGTCGTGGTTGCGCCGTCGCGCGTGACGCCGACGAGCCGCCCGGCGGCGTCGTAGTCGTAGGTGGCGCCCACGCTGACGCCGCCCACGGTCTCGGTGCTGCCCGTGATCCGGCCCAGCGCGTCGCGCGTGTACTGCACGTCGTAGACGGCGGTGCCGCCCGCGCCCGCGGTGTAGTGATCGAGCGCTCCAAACACGGTGTAGCTCCGTGTGTCGGTCACCGTTCCGAGCGTCGTGCCCGTCACGAGGCCGTGGCCCGCGTGCCGCGTCAGCGTCAGGTCGCCGACGGCGGTGAGGAGGCTGTCGGCGTCGTACGTCAGCGCCAGCGCGGCGCCGTTCAACGTGCGGGTGACCGTGCGCAAGGCGTCGTCGAAGGTGCGGCCGGCGGTGCCGGTGATCGGCCCGCTCCACGTCTCCGCGGTCCGCAGCACGCCGTCGTAGGTGTAGTCGAGCTGGACGCCGCCGGGACCGGTGAGGCGCAGCAGGTTGCCGCTGGCGGAATCGTACGCCGCCGTGACGGCGCCGGACGTCTGCACCAGCTGCGAGGGCCGACCGGCCGCGTCGTACACGACGTCGATCGTCTGGCCGTCGGGCTGGGTGAGTCGCGAGATCCGACCGAGCGTGTCGTAGGCATAGAGCGTCGCCCCGCCACCGCCCGCGATCGCCGGCGGCGTGTAGCTCGCCAGCTGCTGATCGGCGTTGTAGGCGAACGTGTGGACCCCGCCGCCGGGCGGCGTGAGCGTGGTGATGTTGCCCGCCGCGTCGTAGGCATACGCGGTCGTCAGATTCCCGGGGTCCGTCTGAGCGCTCGTCTGGCCGACCGCATCGTACGTGAAGCGTGTGGGCCGCCCGAGCGCATCGTCGATGCGCGCAAGATAGGCGGCGGCCGTGCCGGCGCTGCCGTAGGTCAGGCTGGTTGTTCGCGCCGTGCCGCCGGTGCCCTCGGTGATCGCGCTGACGCGGCCATCTGCGGTGTAGGCGAAGGCGACGGGCGCCAGGCCGCTCATCTGCGCCCGCGTCACCCGGCCCTGGGCGTCCAGCACGATCGTGCTCGTGCGCCCGGTCGGGCTCTGGATCGTGAGCGTGCGCGAGCTCCCGTCGTAGCTCGTGGTGGTGGTGTGGCCGTCCACCGTGACGGTCTCGCCGAGCGTTTGCAGGCTCAGCCCGTTGGCCGGATCGGACAGCGTGGCCTGGCGACTGCGCGTGATCACCTGGTTTCGCCCGCCCGGCGTGGTCAGTGTCCGCTTGGTGAGCACGGCCGCCTGCATGCCGAAGCGTGGGTCGGGGCCGAACGCCGACGCCACGCGCGTGCCGTCGGGGTAGGTGGCGCTGCTGGTGCCGTCGCCGTTTTCCAGTAGCGTCGTCTTCGTCCCGTCCGGGAACGTCGTCAACAGACGGCTCCCGCCCGCCGGCTGTCGATCGAAGGCGAGCGTCGTCGTCTGCCCGGTGGCGGTGAGTGAGACGACGTAGCCCGTCGCGGTGTCGGCCCGGTTGAGCGCGATGACGTGGCCCACGGCGTCCTCGTCGCGCGTGAGCCGGCCGGAGCTGTCGTACTGCAAGTGATGCGCGCCGCCGCGCGGATCGGTCAGCGTCTGGAGCAAGCCGTCGGCGCCCGAGGCGAGCGTGACGGCTCGGCCGGCCGGGTCGGTGATCCGGGACAGGTAGCCCCTGGCGTCGACGGTCAACGTCGTACGCTGGCCGTAGGGGCCAACGATACCGGTGGGATTCCCGGCGCCGTCACGCTCGATCGTGGTGACGTTGCCGTCACCGTCGCGGACGCTGGCGAGCCGGCCGGCCACGTCGTAGGCGAACTGGAAGCGGACCGCCGCGGTACGCGCGTCGAGGGTACGCAGGTGGCGGCCGGTGCCGTCGAACACGTAGAGCTCGCTGGCGTCCTCGGCCGGAACCAGGATGTCGCTGAGTGACAGCCCGGGCAGGACCGAACTGATCCGGCGCACGCGCCGGCCGCTGAAGTCGGCGAAGTAGAGACTGTTGTCCGGTCCGACGGCGACGCCCCACAGGCTTCCGACGGAGGCGGCGAGCGCGGGCCCGCCATCGCCGCACGGAGCGGTCGCCGTCGCGCAGGCCGGGCCGTTGCCGGTGAGCGTGCGGATGATGCCGTCGGGGCCGACGCGGCGCACGCGACGGGCCGAGATATCCGCGATGTACAGCGATCCATCGGGGCCCAGGGCGATGCCTTCGGGCGTCGCCAGCGACGCGGCGGCGGCCGGTCCACCATCACCGCAGGTCGACGTCCCATCCGCAATGCAGAAGTTGCCGTTGCCCGCCACCGTGGTGAGGATGCCGTCGCGGCCGATGCGGCGCACGCGCGAGAGACCGAGGTCCGAGAAGTACACGCTGCCGTCCCTGCCCACGGCCACGCTCTCCGGCACGACACGCGTGGCCGTGGCCGGCCCACCCTCGCCGCACGGAGTGCCCTGCAGGCACGACGTTCCGGGAGCGCCCCCGATGGTGGTGATGATGCCGTCGGGACCGACCCGGCGAACTCGATTCGAGACCGAGTCGGCGATGTAGACCTCGCCGGCGATCCCGACCGCGACCGAGTGCGGCTGGGCGAGCTGCGCCGCCACCGCGGGCCCGCCGTCGCCGCACGCGCTCACGAAGTCGCACGGCACGCCGTTGCCGGCGATCGTGGTGATGATGCCGTCCGGACTCACGCGCCGGATCCGGTTCGTCAGGACGTCGGCGATGTAGATGCTGCCGTCGGCGCCGACCGAGATGCCCCACGGAATGTTGAGCTGGGCGGCGGTCGCCGGCCCGCCGTCGCCGCACGTTGCGGTGGACGGGGAACAGGCGGCGCCGGTGCCGGCGACGCTGGTGATGTTGCCGTCCTTGCCGACGCGGCGAATCCGGTTGCCCTGGCGATCGGCGATGAAGACGTCGCCGGTCGGTCCCACCGCCAGACCGAATGGATCGACGAGCGTGGCCTTCGTGGCCGGGCCACCGTCGCCGCAGCCGGCCACCTGGCAGAACCCGCCGGTCCCGGCGAAGTTCTCGAGTTTCTGCAGACCGGCGGCCGTGCGCTGCTGGCCCGTGCCGAGGAACAGCACGGGCGTGAGGGGATCGAGGGCGTGCTGGACGCTGAGGCTCCAGCCGCCCAGGTTGAACGTGCGGGCGTCGGAGCGGCGGAGCTTGGCTTGCCACTCCGTGGCGATCGTGTATTCGCCGCGGGTCCGGTCGGCGGCCAGGATCGCGCTGCCCGGGACTCCGAACGACTGCGCTATGTCCGCCGCCGAGCGATAGACCGCGTCGTAGATGTTGGCCACCCGGACCGTGGCCGTCTGAGCTCCGATCGACGCCCGGCCGTACGCGTCGAGGCCGTCCCACTGGAACGTCTGGGTGAGGTTGGGCGCCGGCGCGAAGCTCTGCTGGAACACGCGGCCGGCGATCTGCACGCGTAGATCGATGCGCTTGGGCGACGGCGACGTCAGCGTGGGACCGCTGAGCGGGATGCGCAGCGTCGCGCTGTCCGTCCGGCCCGGCACGCGGTCACTCGCATAGTGCAGCGCGAAGCCGGTGCCGGCGAGCGGGACCGCTTCTCTCAGCACCTGCCGGTGGCACGCGATCGAGGAGCCGCCTTGCTGCTGGCAATCGCCGTCATCCGGTCCACTGTCGGGGCCGTCGGGACCGGGCCCCGGGCCGGGGCCGGGGCCCGGTCCCGGGCCGGGGCCGGGAGGCGGCCCCGGCGGCGGCCCGGGGGGCGTGGGCGGCGGTGGACCGTATGGCCAGTTGAGGTCACAGGGCGAGAAGTGCGGGATCGGCACGCGCCAGAGGCTCTGGCCGATCGCATACAGCGCGGCAAGCTGCTGGCGCTCGGCATCGGCGAGGACCAGCGGCGGCAGCGTGCCGGCGCCCACGCTGTCGACGACCGCGAGTCCGCCCGTCACGCCGGTGATCTTGATCACCCGCCCGTTGTCCGACGCGACCCACGCGGCCATGCCGCGGTCGTAGAACCCGACCGGCACCGCGATGCCGACCGGGAACCCGATGAAGTTCTCGACGTACTGAATGAGCGGCTGAGAGAAGCTGACGCGCGTGGCGCCCGCGGCCAGGGCCTCGTCGGCACTCAGCTCGACCGCGTACGTGTAGCCGCTCGTCGGCGGCAGCTCTCCGGGCATCGCGTTCGGTCCGTCGGCGCCGACCGTGTACTCCGTCGCGCGAACGTGCAGATTCGTGACCGGCTGGGTCGAGCCGTCCGCCATCACCATCGTCGCGGCCGTCCCCGGACGGACGAGGAGCGTGGCCTGTCGACTGCCGCTGGCGTCCGTCGCCACGTTGCCCCGCGCGACCTGCATGACCGCGGCGGTGAGGTCGACGGCCGTGACCGCGGTGTCCAGGGGGATGAGCACGGCGTCCGGTGCCAGCGCGAAGTTCTGCCACGGCACGTCGACCTGGCGCTGCGCCGCGAGGAACCCGTCCTGGCGATAGTCGATGACCAGCCGCCCGCCGCCGTTGACCGCCATGTCGAACATGCCGTCGGCTCGGCTCAGCGTCTGGCCGAGCTCGGGGTGATTCAGGATGGTGACGGTCACGCCGGCCAGCGGCGTGTTGCTCCGGTCCAGTACGCGGCCGCGCACGACGGCCGCCCGGTCCAGCGCGATCGTGCCGGGCGTGACTCCCGTCTGGATCGCGTTCGGCCCCGTGTAGAGGAACGCCGTGCCCTTGGCGATCGTGGTCGTGACCCCCGGATCGACGGGCGGCGCGATCGTCCGCGGATCGGGCGGGACGTTTCCTCCCGTGGGTGTGGCCGGGTTCACCGTAATCGTCACATCCGCGCTCGTCGCCAGCGCGCCGTCGCTCGCGGTGAGGCGGAGCACGTAGGCGCCGGCCTGGGAGAAGCCGGCGGTCGTGGTCGTCGCGGACGTGTCGCCGAACGTGACCGTACCGGGGCCACTCACGACACTCCACGTGGTCGTCACGGCACCGGGGGGATTCGGCAACTGGTCGTCGGTGACGGTTCCGGCCAGCGATGCCGACGCGGGCTGGGTGATGGTCTGATTCGCACCGGCGCTCACGACCGGCGGCTGGTTGACCGCCGCCGCCGGATTCACCCTGACGGTGACGGTGGCGCTCGCGCTCAGCGCGCCGTCGCCGGCGGTGAGGCGGAGCACGTAGGTGCCGCTGGCCGAGAAGTGCGCCAGCGTCACCGGCGCGTTCGGCGAATCGAACGTCACCGTTCCGGGCACGCTCACCGTGCTCCAGCCGATGGTCAGTACGCCCGTCGGCAGCCCGTCATCCGCCACCGAGCCGTTGAGGCTGACCGTGTCCGTCGGCAGCGTGATGGTCTTGTCGGTCCCGGCGCTCACGATCGGCGCCTGGTTGGCCGGCTGCCCGGCGATAGCGACCGTATCGGGCGTGCTGTCCTCGATCCCGTCGTTCACGATGAGCTGAACGACGTACGCGCCGAGTGTGTCGGCCACGAATGTCGGCGCGGGAGCGGTGGGATCCGAGAGGCTCGCGGTGCTGCCGGCCGGCCGGGTCGTGAACGACCAGCGGAAGGTCAGATGATCGCCGTTCGCGTCTGACGAGTCGGTGCCATCGAGCTGGACCGTGGAGCTGATCGTCACCGTCTGGTCCGCGCCCGCATCCGCGTGCGGCGCGGAGTTGCCGGTGTCGATCTGCACCGTGTCGAGCTTGCTGTTGGCGCGTCCGTCGTCGACGACGAGCGCGACGACGTACCGGCCGGCCAGCTCGGCGATGAAGGCCGGACGCTCGGCGGTCGCGTCGGTGAGCGTCGCCTGACTGCCGGCCGGCCGTGACTGGAAGCTCCAGTGGAACTTCAGCGGATCGCCATCGACGTCGGAGGAGGCGCTGCCGTCGAGCTGGACGGTCGCGCCGACGGCCACCGTCTGATCGGGCCCGGCGCCCGCCACGGGCGGCGAGTTGTGGGTGTCGATGCGGACGAAGTCGGGGACGCTGTTGCTCTCGCCGTCGTTGACCACGAGCTGCAGGACGTAGGTGCCGCGATGGTCGACCACGAACGTCGGTCGGAGCGCGGTGGGGTCCGAGAGCCGCACCGCGCTGCCGGCCGGATGAAACACGAAGGACCAGCGGTACGTCAGTGAGTCTCCGTCGCGATCGGTCGACCGGCGGCCATCGAGCTGGACGGTGCTGGTGACGAGGACGGTCTGGTCGTGCCCGGCGTCGGCCACGGGGCGATGGTTGAGCACGCGGAACGGGGCAGTGGCGAAGCGACCAGCGGCGCTCGTCACGGCGACGTGGGTCGGCCCCTTCGGCACGTCGGGGACCCGGAACGTGACCGCGCCCGCATTGCCGAATCCGTCGAAGACGGCGAGGACCTGCGCGGGGATCCCGTGCACGGTGACGCGGACGTTCCGTCCGCCAAAGCCGGCACCGGTGAGGGTGACCGCCTCTCCGACGAACGCCGCCGGCGGCGCGACGAATCTGATGATGGGGCCCTGATCGGCGAGCGGTGCCCGCGGCCCCGGGACGACCAGGGCCATCGCGACGATCAATGCCATGAGCGCTACGCGCGTCAAGGGGAGACCCTTCAGTGACGGTCTCATTGGCTCACCCGTGGACCGCGGTTCTCTACGTCGCGCCGCGCGTCTCGGCGCAGACAAACGAAACTGTCAAGAAGGCCGACAGGGTGCGGTGACCGGGCGGCGGTGGTGTCGGGAGGCAGGACCACGACGAGCGTGGCCATCAAGGCCGTGACGGCCGCCTCGACCTGGACGACGTAGGTGACTTCCGACTCGGCCGTGTCGTTGGACATGAAGACGTCGCCGGCCGCGAAGACGGGACCGAACAGGCTGAGGAGGATGACGAGGCACACCAGGGGCGCCGCGACGAGCTGCCGCGCCTGATCGGCCTTTGGGCGCTCCCCGTGGTTCAACCGGTGGCCGTCGCGACCGCCGACTTCGTCTGGTGGCGCTGACGTCGCCACCCGAAGGAGTCGGTTGGCGGTCCAGAGGCCCAGATCGGCGGTGAAGGCTTCGCTCGGGATCTGCAGCCGTGGCGAGGCGGCGAATCCGGATGTCGGTGATGTCATGCGGGCAGGCTAGGCCCGCCCGGTCACCGATCGTATTCGGATTGGAGAAAGCGACTGCGGGTCAGGCGGGGCGGAGGGCCCTGAAGAGCCGCTCGGTCTCCGGCGAGGGGGTGGAGCCGAGCCGGGCGGCCAGGGCGGCCTGGCAGCGCCCGTAGACGTCAAGCACGGCCGCCCGACGCCCGAGCTTGTGGTAAACGGTCATGAGGCTTCGGGCGATGTCCTCGGCACACGGATCCACGCGGAGGCACTCTTCGTACCAGTCGGCGGCCTTCGGCCCGTCGGTCGACTCCCACTGCCGCGCCACGGCGGCGACGTGGCGGACCAGCCGACGGCGCAGGCTGAGGGCGAGGGCCGCCGCCTGGGGCAACGCCGACTCTTCTCCCTCCAGGAAGGGGCCGCGGTAGAGATCGACCGCTACTCGAAGGTCACGCTCGTGACCGGCGTCCGTGTCCTTGTGAGCCAGCACGTGCTCGACCGCCCAGATATCCACCCAGCAGGACCGGGCGTCGAGGCTCAGGTGTCC
Organism: Methylomirabilia bacterium; assembly: GCA_041492755.1. Classification (GTDB taxonomy): domain Bacteria; phylum Methylomirabilota; class Methylomirabilia; order Rokubacteriales; family CSP1-6; genus JBGPXN01. The sequence goes on from JBGPXN010000070.1 coordinate 12,417, forward strand.
ATCCTGCCGGAGGATGGCGCCCTCGTGACCGAGCAGCCCGCGCAGCCTGTGCAGCGCGCTGGTGAGCGCGCGATGCGCGGCGTCGCCCGCGGCGTCGGGCCAGAACGCGTCCATCACCAGGTCCTCGCGGACTCCGCGGCCGCCGAAGGCGATCAGGGCCTTGAGCAGGGCCAGTGGTCTGCGCTGCACCTTGCGGGCGAACCGGACGGGCTCGCCGTGGCGGAGCACCTCGAAGCGTCCGAGCGTGAAGACCCTGACCGGCCACGGCCAGCCCTCGACACCCGCCGGAGGATCGTCCGGCACGAGCCGGCGCGTCTGCACGAGCAGACCCACGTAGTCCGGCTCGATGCCGGCGTCGAGGGCGTGGGCGCAGAGCCGGGCCATCACGGCCGGAATCCACACGTGCGAGGTCACGTATCCATGCTGGCGGCCGAGAGCCATGGCCGTGCGGAGGGCGTGCACGGCGTCGGCCTCCCGGCCTGCATCGAAGGAAAGGTGTGCTTCGGTCAGCCGGGCCATGAACTCGAGGTAGGCGCTGCGGGCGGTGCTCGCGATCGTGAGCGCGTGCTCGACGTGCGCGAACGCGTCGGGCGTCTCACCACGCGCGTGAAGCGCCTGCGCCGACATGAGGTGGGCGACCGCCTCGTCCGCGGGTCGCCCGGCCGCCTGGGCCAGCCGCAGCATCTCGGGCTGGTAGCTCGCGGCGCGCGCTCCGTCGTTGCGGACGAGCGCCTCCCACACGATGAACCAGTAGTGCCAGTAGCGAAACCCCGGCCCCAGGAGGTGCACATCCCGCTCGAGCTCGCGGAGCCACGACCCGGCCGTCGCCAGGTCGCCATCGCTGAGCGCGGCCATGAGCCCGCCGCCGAGCGCGACGTGCCGGGCGGTGTAGAACATCCCCGTCGTCTGGGCCAGCTCGAGCATCTCGGCCACGGTGCGCCGGTACGAGGGCAGCGCCTTCGCCGCCTCGTACCACACGACGGTCATGCTCGCATTCACCGCGACCACGGGCGAGCTCTCCCGCGCATGCATGAGCGCCCGCATCTCGTTCGCCGCGGCCTCGACCCCCGAGAAATCTCCGAAGACCCATTGATACTGGGCCCAGAAAAAGACGGTCGTCGTCCGCAGGGCCGGGTCCGGATGGTGGCGCGCCAGCTCGATCGCGCGCCTGGCCCAGCTCGCCGCCTCCGGATGCCCCGGATTTCGACAGACCAGCGCGACCAGCATTGCGGCGGCCACGCGCGTCTCGATGCCCTTCGAGGGGAACGGCGACGCCTCCTTGATCTCGTCGAGGATCGCGATCCAGCGGTCCAGGGGGATCGATTCACCTTCGCTGGCATAGGCGTAGATCACGCCCGACCAGGCCAGGAAAATCCCGATCGCGTCCCCCTGCCGGCGGAACGCGGCGAAGGCCTGCTCGAGCGCCCGCTGACACTCGGTGTGCCGCCAGGCCAGCCAGCCCATGCCGCGCCAGAAGAGCAGCCACGGCTGCTCCTCGAAGATCGCCGGGGGTAGGTAGCCGAGCCACTCCTCGATGGTCTGCCCGCGCCCCTGGCCGAGCAGGGTCGAGCCGTGGCGGTGGATCAGCTGCGCCAGTCCGGACCAGTCCCCGGCGTCGCGCAGGAGCGCGGCCGCCGCCTCGATCCGACCGGCGGCGTCGAGGAGCGCCGCCGCCGCCCGTCGGATCTTCGCTTGGGTGTCGCGGGAGTAGCTGTGCGTGGCGCGAGCCAGGAGGAACTCGCGGAAGAGCGGGTGATACTCATAGGTCGGCGGGTTGCCGGCCTGCTTGTTGGTGAAGTAGTTCTGCTTGTGGAGGGCCGCCAGCGTCTCGCCCGCGGTCGCCTGGCCGGTCAGCGCTTCCGCCATGGCCGCCGTCACGCTCGGCAGGAAGGATGTCTGTAGCAGCACGTCCTGCACGGCGGGATCGGCCCTCTTGAAGATCTCGCCCGCGAAGTAGTCGAACAGCACCTCCGGCGATGACCCGCTCAGGCCGGACAGGCCGCGGACGTCGTTCCGGAGCTGGTCGTGCAGGAGAATCAACCCGGCGCACCAGCCCTCGGTTCGTTCGTAGAGCGCCCGTAGCGTCGCGGGCGCCCAGCGCCCGGAGGCTCGAGCCCGGGTCAGCGCCCGCGCCTCGGTCGGCGTGAATCGAAGCTCGGACCAGTCGAGCACCGCGATCGCCTCGTGGGCGAGCGCGCGGGCGAAGGCCGGCGGCGGCTCGCTGCGGCTGATGAAGATCACCCGGGCGCCCTTCGGAATCTCCTCGATCGCCTCCCGCATCACCTGGTGAAGCTCGGCGCCGGGCGGTACCTCCTGATAGTTGTCGAACACCACCGTGCGGAGCGTGGCGAGTCGGGCGTAGAGCTCGCGGAAGAAGCGGCGGGCGAAGACCGCCAGGCCCTGGCGGTACTCCGACGTCAGCAGGGGCAGCGGCCGGCGGCGGCGAGGCGCGGCGCGGCCGAGATAGTAGAAGAACGTCGCGACGTCGGCGTCGCCCTCGTCGAGCTGATACCACAGGACCCGCTGCCGGCGGGCGGCGAGGTAGCTGGCCACCGCCGTGGTCTTGCCGGCGCCGGGCGGCGACCACACCCAGGTCACCGGGCGCTGGCCGGCGCGATCGAGACGGCGGAAGAGTCGAGGCCTGGCCAGCGTCCGTGCCAGCGTGGGCCGGGTGGTCTTGGCGAACGCCATCAACGAGGGATGATCTCACAACGCTGAATCGAGAACCTCGCCCACCCGGGCAATCAGGGGTACGACACCACGATCGCCTCGACGTCCGAGCAGCAGGCGTCGGTACCGACGATCCGCGCAAGAAGATCCGTCTCGGTCACGATGCCGACGATCCGCTCGTGGTCCAGAGCATAGGCGACATAAAGCCCCTTCCCGGACACAGGCGTCCCGACGCCGCCCCGGCCCCTCCCCCCTCCGCTTGTCGTACCCCTCCGGTTCACCACGCTGGCCTGCTATACAGCTTCGCCCGCTCGACTTGCACAGCGCCGCCGATTTCCCGAGAGTGTTCGACGAAGCAACGCGGGCGCACGTGGACGGCGTCGTCGTCATGCCGGGCGCGCTGTTCGTGTCGAATCTGAAGCAGATCGCGGATCTCGCCGCGCGGCACCGCCTGCCCTCGATCTTCCACCTGACCGATTTCGTCGAGGCCGGCGGGCTCGCGGCCTATGGGCCGGATCGCTCCGATCTCTTTCGGCGCGCCGCGACCTACGTGGACAAGATCCTCAAAGGCGCCAAGCCCGGCGATCTTCCCGTCGAGCGGGCCAGCACGTACGAGCTCTCCATCAACCTCAAGACCGCGAAGGCGCTGGGGCTGACGATTCCGCAATCGATCCTGCTGCAGGTGGATCGGATACTCGAATGACGTGTCACCAGCGCTTCAGTCGATGACCTCGGCCCGCAGCAGCAGTGACTGGGGAAGGGTCACGCCGAGCGCTTTCGCCGTTCTGGAGTTGATGACCAGCTCGAAGTTCTTCGCGGCGAAGGCCACGATCCAGTCAATGAGAGCGCGCCGTGAGATCACTGGATCACCTCGCCAGCGCTGATTTTACCGTAGCGACCGGGAGGGAATTGCGCACCGGGCCGGCGAGTGCCACAGTAGCCCCCGCCGCGCCGATCACGTGATCGAACAATTGAGAACAAGGAGGCTTCATCATGAAACCGAGCGGGGTCGTGCTGGGCGTCGTGGCGGTGATCGCGGTGGGGCTCGGGGCGTTCTCGGCGGGGCTTTCAGTGGGACAGGAGAAGAGGATGAATACCAGGGTCTACGAGCTGCGGACCTACACGACGCTGCCGGGGCGACTGCCGGCACTGCACAAGCGGTTCGCCGAGCACACGATGAAGCTGTTCGAGAAGCACGGCATGAAGAACGAGATGTACTGGATCCCGACCGACGAGACGCGCAAGGACAACACGCTGATCTACGTCGTGTCGCACGAGAGCCAGGACGCCGCGGACAAGAGCTGGAAGGCGTTCCAGGCCGACCCCGACTGGATCAAGGTCCGCGACGCCAGCGAGGCCGACGGCAAGATCCTCGCCAAGGCCCCGGAACGCGTGTTCATGCGGCTGACCGACTATTCGCCGGGCAAGTAAGCATCTGCCGCCAGCGGCAGGGTAAACGCGAACGTCGAGCCGGTGCCGAGCTGGCTCTTCACCCAGATCCGGCCGCCGTGCAGCTCGACAAACCGCCGGCACAGCGCCAGGCCGAGCCCGGTGCCCTCGGCCTTCTTCTCGGTGCGCCCGACCTGGCGGAACTCCTCGAAGACGGCTTTCGGAGCATAGGCGACACAAAGCCCCTTCTCGGACACGGGCGTCCCGACGCCGCCCCGGCCCCTCCACCCTCCGCTTGTCGTACCCCTCCGGTTCACCACGCTGGCCTGCTATACAGCCTTCATGCTCGATCCTCCCGTTGGCGCGGCGTGCGCCCGCGTCGCGATCATGCCTTCGAGCCACCGAGCTCGTCGAGCAGGGCGTGCGCCGCGCGGAGGTCGGCGGTCTGGAAGCCTTCGGTGAACCAGTTGTAGATGTCCGCCAGCAGCCGCCGGCCCTCGTCGCGCCGGCCCTGCGCGTCGAGGAGCCGCGCGAGGCTCGTGGTCGCCCGTAGCTCGAGCGACCGCTCCGAACGCCGCCGCGCGATCGCGATCGCCTCGCGGAGACACCGCTCCCCTTCGTCCTGCTCGCCTCGACGCAGGAGGACCTCGCCGCGGATTCTTCGGATCTCCGGCGCGAAGACGACGTCGCGGAGCTCGACGGGGATACTGTCCAGCGCTCCCAGCGCCCGTTCCGCATCGCCGATCGCGGCGACGGCGTCGGCGAGGACAATCCGGCTCATCAGCCGGCGACCGGCGGTGCTCGTGATCGGCTCGGCTATGAGCCGCTCGTACAGCTCCTCGATGCCGCCTGCGGTGCCGCCCCGCACGCCGGCGCAGACGAGCATCGTGGCGCAGTCTTCGATCCAGGCCGCGAAGCCGTGCGCTTCCGCGATCGTCTGCATTCGCCGGGCGTGCTCCTGGGCGGCCTCCCATTCGCCGAGCTGATACCTCAGAAATGCGGCGAACCCCAGCGTGTGCATCAGCGTCTGGGCGTGCGCGAGCGTCTCCGCGAGGCCGAGGGCGTCGCCGAGCCCGGCGACGGCGCGATCGGGATACCCGAGAAACCACTGCGCGCGCGCGAGTTGGTAACGGCAGCAGACGCCGGCGTCGTGGCCGCCATAGCGGAAAGCCTGCGACGCGTGCTGCCGGGGATCGTAGAGCGCGATGCCTTGCTCGAAATGCGGCAAGGCGGCGAGCGGCTCACCCATGGAGGTGAGCGTCGGCCACAACGAGTGGTGCGCCTCCAGCAGCCGTCCGGTGTCGTTCCCGCGCTCCGCGATCACGAGGAGCTGCTCACCCAGCTCGCGCGCCACCGCATAACGCCCGCGACCGAAGTTGACGAACCACAGCCCCCACAGAGCCTGGTAGAGGCGTATCGGGTCGCCAAGACGCTCCGCCAGCTCGCGCGCGCGGAGATAGGAGGCCTCGGCCTCGGGGGCGCCGGTCCCCTTGATCGCGGTGACCATCGTGCCCAGCCCGAGGTGCACGTCGGCGGCCTCGGCGGCCGTTTCCGCCGTGTCGGAAAGCTCGCGGAGCACCAGGATGGCCTGCTCGAAGAACGTGACCGCCTCACGATTCGCGGAACGCGCTGCCGCCCGGTCCCCGGCCTGGTGGAGGTATCGGGCCGCCTTGTCGTGCCGCTGGCCGCGGAGTGCGTGATGCGCGAGCCGCTCGACGTGCTGGTCGAGACGGTCCGCGTGCAGTCGCTCGATGGCGTCGACGAGCGCCCCGTGGAGGGCGCGCCGGCGCTCGCCGAGAAGGCTGCCGTACGCGACCTCGTGCGTCAGCGCGTGCTTGAACGTGTACTCGAGGTCCGGGAACAGACGCGCCTCGTACAGAAACTCCGCGCCCTGGAGTCGACCGAGCCCCTGGCGCAGCCCGTCCTCGTCGAGGCCGGCGATCGCGAGCAGCAGGCCGAACGGGATGTCCTTGCCCACGACGGCCGCCGCCTGGAGGAGGCGTTTGTCGTCGGCCACCAACCGGTCGATCCGCGCGGCGAGGATGGCCTGGACCGTCGGCGGCACGCTGACGGCGTCGAGCGACCCCGCGACGCGGTAAGCGCCGCGACTGCCAGCAAGCACGCCGCCCTCGACGAGCGCCCGGACGCTTTCCTCGAGGAAGAGCGGGTTGCCCTCCGTCCGATCGATCAGGAGCCGCTTGAGGGGCGTGAGACCCGGGTCGCCGCCGAGCAGCGCATCGAGGAGACTCTCGGCGCTCTCCGGCAGGAGGGGGTCGATGCGGAGCTGGCGATAATACGTCTTGCCCCCCCAGCCGTGCTGGTACTCGGGGCGGTAGTTGACCGCCAGCAGGATCGGCGCGGCGGGCAGGCTCTCGACGAGGCGGTCGAGAAACGCCTGGGTCTCGGAGTCGATCCAGTGGAGGTCCTCGCAGACGAGCAAGAGCGGCTGCACGCGGCTCTCCCGGAGCAGGACGGCCCTGGCGGCGGCGAGCGTCCGGAGCCGCCGCTCCGTCGGATCGAGGGTGAGGAGCGGGCTGTCTTCGCCGAGCGCGTCGAGCAGCCACAGGATGGGCGGAATCGCGTCCTTGAGCCCTTCGTCGAGCGTCAGCAGAGTGCCGGTCACCTTGGCGCGGGTGGTGCGGACGTCGTCGGTCCGGTCGATGCGGAAGTAGGCGCGGAGGAGATCGCCCAGGGGCAGGTACGGCGTCGCCTTCCCGTACGAGACCGAGCCGCTCTCGATCGTGAGCCACCCGTGCGTGTGATGGGAGTGGATGAACTCGTAGAACAACCGCGACTTGCCGACGCCCGGCTCGCCGACGACCGCGACGACCTGCCCGCGGCCGAGACGCGCTTCCTCGGCCGCCCGCTTCAGCTCACCCATCTCCACGTCCCGGCCGACGAAGCGCGTGAGGCCGCGGAGGCGCGCGGCCTGGAGCCGGGTCCGGGCCGATCCCGCGCCCGACAGCTCGTAGACCTCGACGGGCGTCGCGAGTCCCTTCACCGGCACGGGACCGAGCGGTTTGACTTCGACGTAGCCCTCGGCGAGCGCAAGCGTCTCCGCCGTGAGCCGGATCGTGCCCGGCGTGGCGAGCTGCTCCATTCGAGCGGCGAGGTGCGTCGTCTGGCCCACGGCCGTGTAGTCCATGCGCAGGTCGCTGCCGATCGATCGCACCACCACTTCACCGGAATTGAGGCCGACGCGGATCTGCACCTCGACGCCGTGGACCCGGCGCAACTCTTCGGTGTAGCGCCGGATCGCGTCCTGCATGCGGAGCGCGGCCCAGCAGGCGCGGACGGCATGGTCCTCGTGCGCGAGCGGCGCGCCGAAGAGCGCCATGATGCCGTCGCCCATCACCTGGTTGACCGTGCCCTCGTAGTGGTGCACCGCGGCCATCATCCGCTCGAGCACCGGGTCGAGCAGGTGTCGCGCCTCCTCGGGATCCCGGTCGGCGAGAAGCTCCATCGAGCCCTTGAGGTCGGCGAAGAGCACCGTCACCTGCTTGCGCTCGCCCTCCATCGCCTCCCGGGAATCGAGAATGCGCTCGGCCAGGTGACGGGGCGTATAGGTGTCGGGCGTCGCCATGCGACGCGATGGCGCGCCGTCGACGGGACGGGCGCACTCGGGGCAGAACTTCGCGCCCGGTGGCTGCTGTGCGCCGCAGCCGGCGCAGGTGCGCAGCAGTGGGGTGGCGCATTCCACGCAGAACTTCGCCCGCGGCGGATTCTCGTGCTGGCACCGCGGACACTTGACGGCGCCGTTCGTGGCCACACGCGGATCATACGGGCCGCCGGCAGCGTGTGCCAGCCGGCCCATGCCGAAGGGTGGCGCGGGTCGTGCGCGATGATTCTTCGCTACGAGATCGGTCGGATCGACGACCTCAGGTCGCGATGCTCCCTCACACGCCGTTGACGACGTGCAACCGCTCGCCTCGCGCGAACGCTTCCACCGTGGCGACGGCGATGCGCGGCATGTTCGAGGCCGCCTCGCGCGTGGCCTCGGGCTTCATGCGCTCCAGCAACGCGCGCGAGATCAGGCCGTGCGACTCGGGCGTGTAGGCCAGGTGTAGCGTCACCACGTCGGCGGCGGCGAACAGGTCCTCCAGCGAGACCAGCGCGACGCCGTGGCGCGCGCGCTCCGCCGAAGCGCGCCGCGTCCAGCCGAGCAGCCGCATGCCCAGGCCCGCGCCCAGGCGCGCCATCTCCATCCCGATCGGACCCAGCCCGACGTGTACGCGACCGCGATCCCCCGGCGCGTCGCCTCCGCGACGTCGCGCCCCTTCTCGGACACGGGCGTCCCGACGCCGCCCCGGCCCCTCCACCTTCGCTTGTCGTACCCCTCCGGTTCACCACGCTGGCCTGCTATACAGGAGAGCTTCGAGCGGCTGATCGCCCTTCAGCGTGGCGCCGGCGAGCTGCGGAGCGCCCACGCCGCTTCGCCGAAGCCTTTGAGCTGTTCAACGCGGGACTGTAGACTTGAGCGCGTCATGGCGATCCGCATCGCTCGACTCGGCGACCCCGGCTCGGCTGAGGCGCCGTTCAGTTTCAGGCAAGGTGCCCGCGTGGCGTGGAAGCGCTGGGACGGTAAGCCCGACGCCGAGTTCGCGGGAGTGATCGTTGACGGGATCTGTGAGTACGTCCCTGGCGGCGGCGCCTACCGCGATCGCTACGTGGTCCAGAGGCCGGACGGATTGCACTTCGGCGCAGGCGCGTTAGACCTCGTCGAGCTATAAGAGGAGGCTCGCTGTGGCTCGTGAGTATCGTGTGATCCTCGAAGCCGATCACGAAGCGGGTGGCTACGTCGTGTGGGTGCCTGCGCTTCCGGGTTGTGTCAGCGAAGGCGACAGCATAGAGGAAGCGTTGGGTAATATCCGTGAAGCGATCCAGTGCTACGTGGAGAGCGCGCTGAAGCACGGAGAAGCCGTGCCGAATGAATCGGACCTGACCGAGGCGACCGTCAGGGTGCCGGCGTGACGAAACTCCCCCGGGACGTCCCGGGGGACAGGCTGGTCCGCGCCCTTGCCCGCATCGGTTGGTACCGCGATCATCAGGTAGGAAGTCACGCGACGCTGCGTCATCCTGAGAAGCCCGGGAAGAAGGTCGTCGTCCCGGTCCATCCTGGCAAGGCGCTAAAGCCCAAGACCCTCC
>JBGPXN010000037.1:0-33163 GCA_041492755.1 Methylomirabilia bacterium
GAACTTCCCCTGGAAGAGGTGGGCGACGCGAAGCGCGCCGTCGCGGTGCTGGTCGAGAAAGAGCAGCGTTTTTTCGCCCCGCGTGAACTCGGGACTACCCTGGATCCAGGACATGAGGCCGCCGACGCTGCCACCGAGCTGTCGGATCGTCATCGGCCCCGGCGCCAGCGCGCCCTTCAGGACCTCATCGACGTTCAGGCCGACGAGCGTCCAGATCCGGCCATCTACCGGATCGGCGTAACTCTTGATGTCGGTGACCCAGCCGATCACGATCGCCGACGAGTGCTGCACGAGTGCCAAGTCGTCGACAAGAACGGCAGTCGTGGCTTCCGTCGTCGCCGGAACGGCCAGTGTGGCGACGAGCAGGAGGGCCAAGAGGCGGATAGCTGTGGGCGACGTCATGTCGTCGGGGTCTTATAATCGCGCCGTGACACCACGAGTTACTCTATCATTTTCGCGGTTTTGTCCGCGCTTGGCCGTGTTCTGAGCAACTTCGCGGCACGGGGGGTGTGTCCCGTCTGCGCCACAGAGCCGCGGACCCCGGCCGTTGAGGCGCATGGCCGGTTCAAGCTCCGTTGGTGCGCCACCTGCGACCTGCAGTTCGCCGATCCCATGGAGGAAGCGCCGGCGGCGTTCTACGACAGCCACCCCCTCTACGGTGGGCCTGAAAGCCTTCACGCCTCGCCTCGGCTGCTCAACTGGGACCAGCGGTGCTTTCTCCATGGGCACCCTCGACCCGGTGGGTTACTCCTCGACGTCGGCTGCGGGACCGGTCAGTTCGTGGAGGCGGCCCGAAAGGCCGGCTACCGGGCCCGGGGACTCGACCTGAGTGCGGCCCAGCTCGCGGTGGCCCGGCGACGATTCCCGGACGTCGAGGTCCATGCCGGCCGTCTCCGTGACTACGCGCACGGGATGCCCCCGGGATCCTTCGACATCGTCACGGCTTTTCAGGTCCTGGAGCATGTGGCCGATCCCCTCGATTTCCTGGCCGACGCGCGCCGGCTCTTGCGTCCCGCCGGCTACCTCGCGATCGGCGTGCCGACCTGGCGCGGCTGGCGAGCGTTTCGGGACCCCGAGGACGCCCCCCCGAACCATCTCACCCGCTGGAGCCGACGGAGCCTGGAGCGGGCGCTCGGCGACGCAGGGTTCTCGGTCGTGACGCTGCGCGAGCACCGGAGCGCCTACAACTTCCTGTTGCGCCGGGTGCGCCTCGGCCTGGTGCGGCGGCTCATGCGACGCTCGGCGCGGACGGGGGGGGAAGGGCGGGTGGCGGACGCGGCGGTCGCGCTGTCCGTCGCGAAGGCCCGCGCGCTGACCGCGTTCGACCTGCTGCTGCGCCCGGGGCTGTTCGTCCTGCGCGCGCCCGGAGTGACGCTGTACGCGCTCGCCCGGGCTCCCGAGTGAGCAGGCGCCGGCGCGCGCTGATCGGCGTCGTCCTCGTGGCCATCGCGGGCCAGCTCGCGACGATCGCCTACGAGATCGTCGTGGCGCGTCGGTTCGGAACGGGAGCCGACGCGGACGCGCTGGCGCTGGCACTCACCCTGGTCGTCGCCGTTGCCAACGAGATCGTGACGTGGATCGCGACGCTCTTCGTCCCGCTCTACGTCGTCGCCGCTCATACGTCGGGTGCCGCCGCGGCGCGCTTCTACCGCCAGAGCGTCGCGGCGGTGCTCGTCGTCACGGCCGCGCTCGCGGGGCTGCTCGTGGCCGGCGCGGCTCCGCTGCTTGGACTGCTCGCCCCGGCGCTCGCCGACCGTTCGAGCGCGCTCGCGCTGCTGCAATGGCTCGTGCCGCTGGTGCTGCTGCTACCGCTGGCTGCCGTGCTGGGGAGCGTCTTGCAGGCGCGCGAGCGCTTCGTGCTCGCCGGCCTGCGTCCGCTCTGCTGGTATGGCGGCGCGCTCGTCGCGTTGCTCTTCCTGGGACGGCACTGGGGCGTGGGCGCTGTCCCCGTCGGCATGATCGCGGGACTGATCGTGTTCTGCGTCGCCCTCGTGCGCGCCGGTGGCGTGGCCGATGTGCGCCCAGACGGCGCCGAGTCGGGAGCGGTGGGCGCGTGGCGCCCTGCGCTCGCGCCCTTGCTCGTTCCGCTCGTGCTCGCGTCGACGGCCAACTACGTCAACGTCGGTGTCGAGCGCGCTCTCGCGGCCCGCCTGCCCGAGGGCAGCCTCGCCGCGCTGACCTACGCGTCTCGACTGATTCACTTTCCGGTCACCCTGGTTCTGATGCATGCCACGACGATCCTTCTCCCGGCACTCTCGGTGCACGCCGCGCGCCGGGAATCGCGCCCGCTCGAGGACATGCTCGTGCGCGCGCTCCGGCTTGCCCTGCTCTTTGCCATTCCGCTCGCGGCGTTGTCGGTCGCGCTGGCCGAGCCGCTGATCCACCTGCTGCTGGAGCGGGGCGCGTTCAGCGCCGAGTCGACCCGTTTGACCTCGACGGCCCTGGTCTGGTACGCGCCGTCACTGATCGGGGTAGCCGGCGTGCAGGTGCTGGCCAGGGGTTACCAGGCACTGCAAGCGATTCCCCGCATGGCCGCCATCGGCATGGCCGCCGTCGCCCTGAACCTCGTGCTCATGCCGGCGCTCACCGCGACGCTGGGCCTTCGCGGGTTGCCCCTGGCCACGTCGACCACCACCGTCGTGCTGCTGGCCGCCATGCTGGTGGGTCTCCGCGCGCGTCTTCCCGGCCTCACCACTCGCCGGGTGGCGGACTCGGCGCTCCGCGCCAGTGTCGCCGCCCTGGCCGCGATGGTGAGCGCGTGGCTCGTGCGCGAGGCCGCCACGGCATTGCCGCTGGCGCGCTTCGTGGCGGGCAGCGTCGTGGGCGTGGCGGTCTATGCGGGCGTGCTCTGGTGGCTGGCCCGGGAGGACGCGCGGCTGGCGCTCGACTTCGTCATGCCGCTCCGGTGGCGGCGGGTCTAGAAACAGTGCGCGTGTTGATGGTCGCGACGTCGGTCCTGCCCGACGTCATGGGGGGAACCGAGCGCGTGATCGCCGAGCTCGGGCGCGCGCTCCAGGCCCGTGGGCACGAGATCGCCATCCTCGCCCCGCGGCCGCGTGGCGCCGCCCGCAGCGGCGATGCGGCGATCCTTCGCTACGAGGATCCATTCCTGTCGTTCGGAACGCTCTACGTCCCGAGTCTTCTGCTGGGGTGCGCCGCGGTCCGCCGGGTCGTACGCGCGTGGCGACCCGACGTCGTGCACGCGCACCAACCCATCGCGGGCGTCGCCGCCAGCGCCGCCACCGGCGGCCGGTCCTGCTACACGTTCTACGGCCCCTGGCATCTCGAGTTCCTCAGCGAGATGACGAAACGTCAGGACCTGTCCGCGCTCAAGCAATGGACGCGCGCATGGTGGACGCCGGCCAAGGCCGGCCTCACCCGACGGATCGAGCGCCGGGCCGTGCGGCGCAGTGGCCAGCTCGTCGTGCTCTCGCAGTTCAGCCGCCGGCAGGTCGCGACGGTGCACGGCGTCGCCGACGCCCGCGTGGCCGTCATCCCCGGCGGGGTGGACGCCGAACGCTTCGTTCCGGTGGCCGACCGGCGCGCGGCGCGCGCGGCTCTTTCCCTGCCGAGGGGCGGTCCGCTGCTCTTCACGGTGCGACGGTTGGTCCCGCGCATGGGACTCGAGAACCTTCTCGCCGCGCTGGCGTCGTTGCCCGACGCCCGGCTCGTCGTCGCGGGCACGGGGTGGTATCGGGCCCAGCTCGAAGCGATCGCCGCCCGTCTGGGGGTGGACGGGCGCGTGCGGTTCGCCGGCTTCGTCGCCGACGACGCGCTGCCGCGCTACTACCAGGCCGCGGATCTCGTCGTCCTGCCCAGCGTCGCGCTCGAAGGCTTCGGCCTCATCACGCTGGAGGCGCTGGCGTGCGGCACGCCGGTGGTGGCGACGTCCGAAGGCGGCGCCGCCGACGTGCTGGCGCCGCTCGAACCGGGCTGGCTGGCCCGCGATGCCGAGCCCGCCAGTCTCATCGCCGTGATCGCGCGCGCGCTCGCGCGCGGCGGGGGCGACGGCGCGCTGGCGGCGCGCTGCCGGGCCCACGCGCTGGGCTACACGTGGGACGGCATCGCCGCGCGGTACGAGAGCCTCTATCGGCGGCTGCCGGCCCCATGAACGTCTGGGTCGTCTCGCACGCGTACGCGGCGCCGATCAACCACGACAAGCTCGAGGCGCTCGCGCGCCTGCCCGATCTCGACCTGACCGTGCTCGCGCCCGCGGCCTGGCGCACGCCGCTCGGCGTGGTCCGGCCGCCCGCGCCGCGGGGCGGATATCGCCTGGTGGGCGCCCGCGTGCTCTTCAACGGCCGGCCCGGAGGGTACGTCTTTCGCGAAGGGCTGTCGGGCCTGCGCGCCGCCGACGTCGTGCACGCCGAGGCCGAGCCGTGGAGTCTCGCCGCGCTGCAGTGCCTGCTCGCCACGCCGGCGCCTCTCGTCGTCTTCACCTGGGAAAACCTCTCCGGCCCGCGCCATCCGCTGGGGCGCGCGATCGAGCGGCTGGTGGCGCGGCGGGCCGCGTTCGTCATCGCGGGCAACCAGGCCGCGCGCGCCCGCATGCAACGGCGCGGGGTCGGCGCCGACCGGGTGGCGGTGCTTCCGCAGTTCGGCGTCGATCTTGAACGTTATGGGGGGTCTCCGCGCCCGCCCGGCGCTCGCGTCCCCGGAGCGCCGGTGGTGGGATATGTCGGCCGACTCGTGCCGGAGAAAGGCGTCGATCTGCTCCTCGAGGCGGTGGACGCGCTCGACGCGCGGCTGGTCGTGGTGGGGGACGGGCCGGCGCGGCGAGCGCTCGAAGACCGTGTGCGCGCCTGGCCGGCGGGGAAGGCTCGGTTTACGGGCGCCGTCACCCACGAGGAGGTGCCGCGCTGGCTCGAGCAGCTCGACGTGCTCGTCCTGCCGTCACGGACGACGGCGCGGTGGGCCGAGCAGTTCGGACACGTGCTGATCGAGGCGATGGCGGCGGGCGTGGCGGTGATCGGCTCGTCGTCGGGCGCCATCCCCGAGGTCGTCGCCGACGCCGGGCTGCTGTTCGCCGAGGGCGACGCCGCCGACCTCGCGCGGCAGATCCACCGGCTCCTCGGTGACGCCGGCCTGCGCCGTGAGCTCGTCGCGCGGGCTCGCGCGCGGGTCGCGCGTGACTACACCCATGCGGCCGTCGCCGCGGCGCAGGGCGCCATCTACGCCCGGCTGCTGGCGGCGCGGCCCGTATAATCCCGACGATGATCGGCGGCGACCGGATCACGATCAACGCGTCCGTCGTGGGCCAACGGCCCACCGGACTCGGCTTCTACGCGCTGCATCTCATCACCGCGCTCGACGAGCTGGGCGAGCAGCTCACGGTCCTGACGTCGCGACCCGAGGTCATCGTCGCGCCGCACGCCGTCGTGCGCCGGATCACGGGCTCGGGCCGGCCCGAGCACGGCCGGGCCGGTCACCTCGCGCGGCTGCTGTGGTCGCAGTCGGGACTGCGGCTGCACACGTGGCGCGACCGCCCACGCCTGTTGTTGAACCTCATGCCCGAGGGCGTGCTGTGGCCGCGGCTTCCTCAAGTCACGGTCGTGCACGACCTGCTGCCGCTGCTCTACCCGTCGGAGTATCCGCGCCAGCAGTATTACTTCAGACACTTCGTCCCGGCCGTGCTCCACTATTCCCGCGCGATCATCGTGATCTCGGAGAGCACCCGGCGGGACCTGCTCCACTTCTATCGCGGTGTCTCGCCCGACAAGGTCCACGTCGTGCTGTCCGGATACGACGCCCGGTGGTTTCCGCCCGAGGTGGACGACGTCGCCGTGGCCGACGAGCCGTACGCGCTCTACGTGGGCAACGTCATGCCGCACAAGAATCTGCTCCGGATGGTCGACGCGTTCGCCGAGGCCACCCGTCGCGGGTCCGGCCGGCTCGTGATCCGGGGCTGGGGCAAGCCCGCCAACGTGGGGGTGGTGCAGGCGCGGATCGCGGCGCTCGACCTCTGGCCGCGGGTCGACTGGCAGCCGTATGCCACCATCCGCGAGCTCTCGCGGCTCTATCAACGGGCGCACATGCTCCTGCTGCCCTCGCTCCACGAAGGCTTTGGCCTCACCGCCCTGGAGGCGATGGCGTGCGGAACGCCGGTGGTGACGTCGAACACCTCGTCGCTGCCCGAAGTCGTCGGCGACGCCGCCCTCTTCATCGATCCCCACGAGACCGCCACCATCACCGAGGCGATCGTGCGGCTCTTTTCCGACGACCGGCTGGGCAAGGATCTGCGCGAACGGGGCCGCGCCCGCGCCCAGCTCTTCTCCTGGCAGAAAACCGGTGGCGCCGTCCAGCGCGTCCTCCACGACGTCCTCGCCGACTCCTAGCAAGCCGGTATAATTCCTCGATGCGTGTCGCGCTTGTCCACGACTGGCTGACGGGCATGCGGGGCGGCGAGCGGTGCCTCGAAGTGTTGTGCGAGCTATACCCCGACGCGGACCTCTTCACCCTGCTCCACGTGCCGGGCAGCGTGTCTCCGCTCATCGAGCGCCGGCGCGTCGTCACCTCCTTCGTCCAGCGCCTTCCGGGCGCCGCGCGCCGCTATCGCCACTATCTGCCCGTGTTCCCGTGGGCGATCCAGGCGCTCGATCTGCGCCCTTACGACCTCGTGGTGTCCACCAGCCACTGCGTGGCCAAGGGTGCGGTGGCGCGGCCGGGCGCCCTTCACGTCTCGTACTGCTTCACGCCCATGCGGTACGTCTGGGACCTCTACGACGACTACTTCGGCGGGCGGGCGGGGCTGCTCACGCGGACGCTGATGCCGCCGGTGGCGGCGGCGCTACGGCAGTGGGACCGGACCACGAGCGACCGCGTTCATCACTTCGCGGCGATCTCCCGGCACATCGCGGCGCGGATCGCGCGCTGCTACGGGCGCGCGGCCGACGTGATCTATCCGCCGGTGGACGTGCAGCGTTTCGAGCCGGCCGACGGTGAGCCGGGCGAGTTCTATCTCGTCGTGTCCGCGCTCGTCCCCTACAAGCGCGTGGATCTCGCGGTGGCCGCGGCGACCCGGCGCGGGGCGCGGCTGCTCGTCGTCGGCTCCGGACCCGACGAGCGCCGGCTGCGCGCCGCCGCCGGACCGACGGTCGAGTTCCTCGGCTGGCAGAGCGACGAGGACATCGCCCGCCTCTACCGCCGCTGCCGGGCCGTGCTGTTTCCCGGGGTGGAAGACTTCGGCATCGTGCCGCTGGAAGCGATGGCGGCGGGCCGCCCGGTGATCGCGCTCGCCGCCGGGGGCGCGCTCGAGACCGTCACCGGATTGGAGGGGACGGACGCGGCGCCGACCGGCGTGTTCTTCGGCGCGCAGGCCGTGTCCGCGCTGGCCGAGGCGATGGCGACGTTCGAGCGCGAGGCGCACCGCTTCGAACCCAAGGCGCTACGCGCGCGGGCGGAGTCGTTCGATCGCCCGCGCTTCAAGGAGCGGCTGGCCGGCTACCTCGACGCGCGCGCGGTCGGCATATGCTGAGGGCGCACTCCCGCGTCTTCGAGCAGCTCACGCTGGGCATCGACCTCATCCTCATCGGGGCGTGCTGGCTCGCCGCCTACTTCGTGCGGTTCTACCTGGTGGGGCCGCCGCTGGTCACCCCGGAGGTGCCACCCGTCCGCGACTATCTCCTGCAGCTGGTGCCCATCCTCCTGGTGTGGGGCGTGGCCTTCCGCTGGTTCGATCTCTATCGTCCACGCCGCCTCGGCTCGTACGTGTCCGAGTGGTTCGACGTGGCCAAGGCCTCGTCGCTGGGCGTGATCGTGCTCATCGCGATCATGGACTTCGGATTTCGGGGCACCGAGTACTCCCGCGTCGTCATCGTCTACTTCTGGACGCTGTCGATCGTGGCCGTCGGCCTCTGGCGCGCGACCTTCCGCGAGGGACTGCGCTTCGCCCGCCGCCACGGGCTGAATCTGCGCCGGGCCCTCATCGTGGGCGGGGGCGAGCCCGCCGGCGAGATCCAGATCGCCCTCCGGCGCCGGCCGGATGCCGGCGTGCGCGTCGTCGGCGTGGTCTCAGACAAGCAGGAGACGGGCGGGGGAACGGTCACCTGGCTCGGCCGCTTCGAGGACCTCCGCGCCGTGCTGGATCGCGAGCAGATCGACATCGTCCTGGTGGCGCTGCCGTACGCCGAGCACGGACGGCTGGCCGCGGTGCTCGCCGACATCGGCGACGATCCAGTCGACATCCACCTCGTGCCCGACGTCCACGGGCTCGCCTCGCTGCGGGGCGGGATCGAGGAGTTCGAAGGCGTGCCGCTGATCCGCCTGCGCGAGTCGCCGCTGTACGGCTGGAACCGGGCGCTCAAGCGCTCCCTCGATCTCGCCGTGGGCGGCGTGGCCTTCGCGCTCGCTGCTCCGGTGATGGCGCTCATCGCGGCCGGGATCACGCTCACCTCGCGGGGGCCGGTACTCCTGAAACAGGAGCGCATGGGGATCGATGGCCGGCGCTTCATCATGCTGAAGTTCCGTACCATGGGCACCGACGCCGAGGTCGATACCGGTCCGGTGTGGGCGGCGGCCGACGACCCGCGACGCACGCGCCTGGGCGCTTTCCTGCGCCGGTTCAGTCTCGACGAGCTGCCGCAGCTCTGGAACGTGCTCAAGGGCGACATGAGTCTGGTCGGCCCGCGCCCGGAACGGCCGGTATTCGTGGCATCGTTCCGGCGCAGCCTCCCCGGCTACATGCTGCGGCACAAGGTGAAGGCGGGCATGACGGGCTGGGCGCAGATCAACGGCTGGCGCGGCAACACCTCGCTCGAGAAGCGCCTGGAGTTCGACCTCTACTACATCGAACGCTGGTCGTTGGGATTCGACCTCAAGATCCTGCTGCACACCGTCTGGCGCGGCTTCTTCGACAGGAACGCGTACTGAGCGGTGGCACGCGATCGCGTCCTGACCGCGCTGCTGGGCGCGCTGGTGATCGGCATGGCCGTCTCCATCACGCTCTCGCAGACGGCGCTGGTGATGTTGTCGGTGCGCTTGCTCTACCGCCTGATCACCGGACGGGCGTCCGGCATGCGCTGGCCACTCGCCGTGCCGCTGGCGGCGTTCGCCGGCGCCACCGTGCTCGCCGCGCTCGCGTCCGCGCGACCGCTGGAGAGCCTGCTGTCGTCGAGCAAGGTGCTCCTGGCCGTCACGCTCTACGTGCTGATCGACGCGCTGCCCGACGCTCCGGCCGCCGAGTGGTTCGTCCGCACGCTCGTGGCGGCCATGACCGTCGTCGCCCTCCTCAGCATCGGGCAGGTGGTCTTCTGTCCGATGCTCGGTCGGCTGGAGGCCGTCCCCGGATTGGCGCGGTTCGCGACCAAATGCCAGCGCGCGCACGGCTTTTACAGCATCTACATGACGCTGGCCGGTGTGCTCAGTCTGGTGCTCGTGGTCTCGCTGCCCCGCGGCGGATCGTGGAAAGCCGGGATCGGCCAAACCGCAGCCTGGCTGGTGAACGGCACGGCGCTGCTGCTGACGTACACGCGCGGGGCCTGGATCGGTTGCCTGGTGGGGCTCGGCGCGCTCTCCGCGCTCCGGAAGCGGGCCGCGGCGCTGGGCGCCGTGCTCCTGCTCGTGATGATCGGCGCGGTCGTCATGCTGCCCGGCGTTCGCCAGCGCGCCGAGAGCATGGTCGATCCGCGCGATCCCACTGCCCGCGACCGCGTGCTCATGTGGCAAAGCGGTCTGGCCATCGCGAGGGATCATCCGCTGCTCGGCGTCGGGCCGGGGCAGGTGAAGCACGTGTTCCCGCGCTACGCCGCTCCGGGGGCGCTCCGGCAGACCCGCTCGCACCTGCACAACACGCCGCTTCAGATCCTGGTGGAGCGGGGCGCTGTCGGTCTGGCCGCCTGGGTCTGGCTGTACGTCGCGTTCTTCTCGGGTGCCGCACGGCGATTGCGCCAGCTCACCGCCGAGCAAGCCGCCGAGCGGCGGCTCGTGACCGGCGCCATGGGCGCGGTCCTGGCGTTTCTGGTGGGCGGCCTCACCGAGTACAACTTCGGCGATTCCGAGGTCGTGCTCCTCGCGTACGCGTTGATGGCACTGCCGTTCTCCGCCGGCCGGGGCCGGGAAGGGGACGCCCAAGCGCTTGACTAGCCCCGAGAGGTTGCCGATCATTGCCCACGACATGGCGGCAGCGGACCGACAGACGAGTCCACGTCGATACGTCTTCAAACCCGACCCTCACAGCAGCCACTCGATCATTCTCCGCTGGCTCGGCGACGGGCATGGTCGCTCGGTGCTCGACGTCGGATCGGCCGACGGCCTGCTGAGCCATCACCTGACGGCACGCGGATGGCGCGTCACCTGCCTGGAGCGCGATCCCGAGCTGGCGGAGGCGGGAGCGGCGCACTGCGACCGGATGATCGTGGCGGACCTGGACCGTGATATCCCGAAGCTCGAGCCGCGGTTCGACACCATCGTGTACGCCGACGTGCTCGAGCATCTCGTCGATCCGCTCGCCGCGTTGCTGACGCTCAACCGCAGCCTCGAGCCGGACGGTCAAATCGTCATGTCGGTCCCCAACGTCGCGCACCTCTGGATCCGGCTATCGCTTCTCGCCGGCCACTTCGACTACACGGATCGCGGCGTGCTGGACCGGACGCATCTGCGGTTCTTCACGAACCGATCGCTGCTCGAGCTCGTCCGTGCCTCCGGACTGTCGGTGGTTCAGTCGACGGCGTCTCCGGCGCCGCTCTACAAGGTCGTGCCCGAGCGATGGCACGGCCGCTTGCTGGGCGCGCTCGACACGGTCAGCGCGGGCACCGCGCGCCTGCTGCCGCGCGTGCTCGGATACCAGTTGATTCTCAGGCTCCGGCGCGAGCCGCTTCCGAACGGCGGCTCGCCGCCGACCACGGTCGAGTCCTCGCTGGCCGTGTCCAGCGAGCACGAGCGTCCCACCGGCGCCACCGGGGCCTGATTGCTCCGCGCCGTCCCGAAGGTCGTCGTCGTCATGCCGGCCTACAACGCGGGCCGGACCCTTCGCATGACCTACGAGGAGCTGCCGAAGGACACCGTGAATCTGGTGATCCTGGTGGACGACGGCTCCACCGACGCCACCATCGAGGTGGCGCGGCAGCTCGGGCTGGAGATCTTCGTCCACAATCGCAACTATGGGTACGGCGCGAACCAGAAGACGTGCTACACGGAGGCATTGCGAGCGGGCGCCGACATCGTGGTGATGGTGCATCCCGACTACCAGTACGATCCCACCCTCGTGCCCCAGATCATCGAGCCGATCCGGCGCGGCGCGGCCGAGGTGGTGCTGGGCTCGCGACTGAAGAGCGGCTCGGCGGTCGCGCAGGGCATGCCGTGGTGGAAGTACGGCGCCAACCGCTTCCTGACGGCGCTCGAGAACCGGGCCTTCGGCCTGCGGCTGTCGGAGTTCCATACGGGATACCGCGCGTTCCGGCGCGACGTGCTGGAGACGGTGAACTTCGCGCTGAACTCCGACGGCTTCGTCTTCGACCAGGAGATCATCGCGCAGGTCGTGGCCGCGCGCTTCCGCATCGCGGAGATCGCCGTCCCCACCCGCTACTTCCCCGAAGCCTCCTCGGCGAGCTTCATCGCGTCGACGATCTACGGCCTCCGTATCCTGTCCGTGCTTTTCTGGTTCACCCTCCACCGCACCGGCCTCCGCCGCTCCCGCCGCTTCGGCAGCCTCCGCGCCCGCTACACCCGGCTCGACTCGGAGGGGGGCTGGCGCCCCCCTTCCGACGCTCCGCCGGCCTGACGGCCGGCTCCGCTGCCTCCCCCCGAGAAACAGGCGCGGTATCGAGAATGTTCGAGCGCCGGCTTTGCCGGCGCCGTCGATCCTGGGGGGAGGTCTCGGAGGGGGCCGTCGAGGCCCCCTCCGATGAGAATGGGGGCGGAGCCCCCTCCGAGCCTAATTCGGCAGATAAGGTTCGGTGGCGACGCGGACGCGGACGAAGTAGTCCTTGAAGCGGTCGAGCTCGCCCTCGGACACCATGTCGGTGATCAGGAAGCAGGCGACGTCCTTTTGCTTCCACACCCACAGCGCGAACCCCGCCTCGTGCACGAGCGCGGGGCGCCAGCGGTCCACTTGCCGGCGCTTGGCCTCGGGCACCGTGAGCCCCGGCGCGGGCAACGCGACGTACGTGAGCAGGTGTCCGTCGGCGTCGCGGTAGTGGAGCGCGACACCGCGGTTTTGCTCGAGGTACACGGGCTCGGCGGCCGTGAAGGCGAGCAGGTCGTCACCGCCGAAGAGCTTCGCCAGCCCGATCCCGGATTCCTGGGTGAGCCAGGGCAGCGACGCGGGCTCGATCTCGGCGCGCCGGGCGCCCCAGAGCAAGGCGCGCGTGTGCTCGGCGACCACCGAGCGCACGAGCCGCTGAACCGGATCCGCGGGCGTGATGCGGGGAAGCAGCGGAACGAAGAGCAGGAGCAACCCGAGCGCCGTGGCCAGCGCGGCGGCCGCAGGGGCCCACCAGGTGGGCCGTGCCGGCCGCGCCTGGCGCAGGATCCGGCCGCGCAGATGCGCCGGCGCTTCGTGCCGGGGTAGCCCGGACGCCAAGCGTCGCGCCAGTTCCTCGTCGCCCATCTCTGACGGC
The DNA here is from genome assembly GCA_041492755.1 of Methylomirabilia bacterium. Lineage (GTDB taxonomy): Bacteria > Methylomirabilota > Methylomirabilia > Rokubacteriales > CSP1-6 > JBGPXN01. The sequence continues at coordinate 12,555 of JBGPXN010000037.1, forward strand.
CGATCGTTCATTTCACGTCGTAGTCGCGCAGTAGCCCGCGCAGCCGTTCCTTGGCCCTGAAGATCCGTGACTTCACCGTGCCCACGGGGCAGGCCATGATCCGTGCCACTTCCTCGAGCGGCATCCCTTCGACCTCGGCCAGCAGGAGCACCGTGCGAAACTCCTCGGGCAGGTGGTGCATGGCGCGCTCGAGGTCGGTATGCGCCTCGCTCGCCCCGCTGTCCTGGTCCGGAGCATCGTGAAACATGGGCGCGTCCCAGTCCGGCACCCCGTCCTCCGCGATGGGGCTCTCCCGCTCGCGGAGCCGGTAAAACGTCAAGAACGTGTTCCGCATTATCTGAAACATCCACGCCCGGAGGTGGGTTCCCGGCGCGAAGCGGTGGGAGAACCGGAATGCCCGGAGGTACGTCTCCTGCACGAGGTCTTCGGCGTCGGGTGGCTTGCGGGTCAGATAGACCGCGAAGTTGTACAGCGCGTTGATGTGCTGGAGGGCGTCTCTTTGGAACTCGCCGTCGGCCATGTCAGTCGAACCAGCGGATCGGAAGATCCGTCGGCCGTACCGCGTGCTCATCCTCGAGCTCGTCCAGGAGCTGCCGGATCGTCTGATAGAAAATGGGATGCTCCAGCTCGGGAGCCAGATCGGCGAGTGGACGGAGCACGAATCCGCGCTCGTGCAGCAGCAGGTGGGGGATCTGCAGCCGGTCGGCCACGCTCACCACGCGCGTGTCGTAGAACAGGATGTCGATGTCGAGAGTGCGTGGTTGAAAGCGTCCGGCCTCGAGCGTTGGCGCCCCGCGGGTGCGACCGAGGCCCTCCTCGATGCGCTGCAGACGATCGAGCAGCGTATTCGGGGGCAGCGTGGTCTCGATCGCCACCGCGCAATTGAGATACCAGCGCGGCGCTGCCCGCCCGGACTCGCTCTCCCACGGCTCGGTCTCGTACAACCGCGACGTCTCGAGCAGGTCGATCTCCGTCCCCGCCCGCAGCTCGTGAATCGCTTGCCGCAGCAGCGCCAGCGAATCACCGAGGTTGGAGCCGAGGCTCAGGTAGACGCGCGCCATCACCGTTTCCGCACGAGCTCCACGCCCGGTGTTCCGACCAGCCCTTCGAGGGGCGGGGACAGCTTTCGTACGCGGACGCGCACTTCGTGGGCGGGGTATTCGCGCAGGAGCGCTTCGGCGATCATGCCGGCCAGACGCTCGACGAGATTGACGCGGTTCTTGGTCCCGATCTCGACGATCCGCTGGATGAGGGCGCCGTAGTCGATGGTGGCGCCGATGTCGTCGGAGATGGCGGCGGCGGCGAGGTCGATCGCGAGCTCGGCGTCCACGGTGAACCAGGCACCGACGGCGTGCTCCGCCTTGGTGAGCCCGTGCTGGGCCCAGAACCGGACGTCCTCGACGAAGAGCTTGTCCGCCACGCCCGGCCCGGTGAGCTCAGAGACCCAACACGTCGTTCATCGAGTAGAGTCCGGGCCCGCGCCCGGCCACGAAGCGCGCGGCGCGCAACGCGCCGCGCCCGAACGTGTCGCGGCTGTGCGCCCGATGGGTCAGCTCGATCCGCTCGCCGAGCGTCCCGAACGACACCGTGTGCTCGCCGACCACGTCGCCCGAGCGCAGTGAGAACACGCCGATCTCCTGCGTCGTCCGTTCGCCGGGCAGCCCGTGGCGGCCGTGGACGCCGACCTTTCCGAGATCGCGCCCGAGCGCTTCGGCGACGACCTCGGCCATCCACTGCGCGGTCCCGCTCGGCGCGTCCTTCTTGAACCGGTGGTGGACCTCGGTGATCTCGACGTCGTACTCGTCGCCCAGCGCGCGCGCCATGGTGGCGAGCACCTTCACCGCGAGGACGACGCCGACGGACATGTTGGGCGAGAGCATGATGGCGGCGCTCTTCGCGAGGGCGGCGATCTCTTCGCGCTGCGCGGGACTGAACCCGGTGGTGCCGATGACCGCGCTCGCGTGCGCGCGGTTGACCAGGCGCAGGTGCTCGAGCGTCGCCTCCGGCGTGCTGAACTCGATGAGCACGCGGCCGCGGGTGATCATCGCCGCCGCGTCGCTGCCGAGCGGGACCCCGGCGCGGCCGATCCCGGCCACTTCACCGGCGTCGCGACCGAGCGCCGGATGTCCCGCCGCCTCCAGCGCGCCGGTCAGAGTGAGGTCACTGGCGTCCGCAAGGAGTGCGACGATCCGGCTTCCCATGCGCCCCGCGGCGCCGGCGACGATGACGTCCGCCACGAGTCCGCCGCTCTCTACGCGCGCTGTCGAAAAGCGCCCCGGCTCCGCCGGGGCGCTTCCGATAGTAGGAGGGTATGGGGGGCCATTTTAGGGACTCTCGACACGCGCTGTCGAAGAGCGCCGCAGCTCAGCCGGGGCGCGTGCGAGCGCAGGGGGGAAAGGGGGGCCATTTCGGGGCCGCTCGCCGCGTATGGTCGAGGAGCGCCACGGCTTCGCCGGGGCGCTGCCGAGCGTCGGGGGGTATGGGGGGCCATTTCGGGGCCCCCCATCCTAAACAACCAGCCCGTACGTTCGGAGGATCGTGCGCAGCTTCTCGCGGTTGGCGTCGCCCATGCGGCACATGGGCAGCCGGAACTCCGGCTCGATCATGCCCGCCATCGCCATCGCTTCCTTGATGGGGATGGGGTTGGTCTCGATGAACGCGGCCCGCGCGAGCGGGAACAGCCTGTAGTGCAGGTCGCGGGCGCGCTTCCAGTCGCCGTCGAGCGCGGCGTGCACCATCTCCGAGGTTTCGCGCGGCACGATGTTGGCGATCACCGAGATCACGCCGCGCCCGCCGATGGCGAGAAGCGGCAACGTGATGTTGTCGTCGCCCGAGAGCACGCAGAAGGTCGGAGGGCAGGCCAGGATGACCTGGCTCATCTGATCGAGCGATCCCGAGGCTTCCTTCACGCCGACGATGTTGCGGCAGTCGCGGGCGAGGCGGACCATGGTGTCCGTCTCGACGTTCACCGCGGTCCGACTCTGGATGTTGTAGACGAGGATCGGCAGCGCGGTCGACTCGGCCACCGCGCGGAAGTGGCGGTAGAGGCCCTCCTGCGTCGGCTTGTTGTAGTACGGGTTTACCACCAGCGCGCCACTGACCCCGGCGCGCTCGGCATGTTGGGTGAGGTCGATGGCCTCCGCGGTGGAGTTCGAGCCGGTGCCGGCCACGACGGGAATCCGGCCGGCGGCCGCCTCCACCACGAGCTCGACCATCCGCTTGTGCTCGTCGTGGGAGAGCGTCGGCGACTCACCGGTGGTGCCGCACGGGATGAGCACGTCCGTTCCGTGCTTGACGTGGAAGTCCACCAGCTCGCGCACCTTGGCGTCGTCGATGCGGCCGTCACGGAAGGGGGTGACCATCGCGACCAGCGAGCCCTGGAAGCCGTGCGTCATGGCGTTGTCTCCCCGTTCGTCAGCTCTTCGTGCGTTCCCCAGCGTCGACGATCAGGACAATCGACGTGGGCCATATCTATGCGCGGCGCCAATCCTTTTTAGTGATTGACCGTAGCATTCGGTCCGGAGGCTGTCAAGGTACGGTGACGGTCACGGCGTCCGAGCGCGCGCTTTCGTTGGGACGTGCGCCGCCGTCCTGCGCGCTCACGGCATAGCGGTAGACCCCGGGCGCGAGATCGCGGTCCACGTAGATGGTGCTCGCCGCCGGCGCCGAGCCGATCCGCACGAATTCGCCGGTTCCGGCGGAGCGGTAGATCACGTACGACGCTACGTCCGGCTCGGGGCTCCCCTTCCAGGTCAGTCGCACCGTACCGCCCGAGGGCGTGGCCACGAGGTCGGTCGGCACGGAAGGCGGCGTGACGTCTCGCGGCGTGGCCGCCACCCGGCCGGACGTCTCGCCACGCGCGGTCGTGCCGTCTTCGCGGCGGAGCGCGCGCACGGCGTAGTGATACGTCCGGTCGTTCTCGAGCTTCTGATCGACGTACTGCGTGTCGGTGACCAGCGGCGCCACGACTTCGAGCGGCGCCTCCGCCGTCGGCGCTCTGAGGACTTCGTACGCAAGCGCGACGGGGGGCTGGCTGCCATCCACGAGCCGCGGCGCCTCCCAGGCCAGACGTACCTGTCCTTCTCCCTCCTCCGCCCGAAGTCCGGTCGGCGACGCTGGCAGCGTCAGGAACGTCAGCGACACGCGGGGTGACGGCGGGCTCACGCGCCCGGCGGAGTCGTCGGCGAGGACCACGTAGGTGTACCGCCGTCCCGAGGCGATCCCCTCGCGGTCGGTGAACCGCACCCGGCTGCCTTCGATCACCGTGGACCCCGGGGGCGGCCCTCCGACGAGCGGGATCGCCGCGACCTCCTGGTAGCCGGCGATGCGGCCGCCCGCGAGCATTGCCGGCTTGGGCGTACCCACCCCCGCGTCGTCGGTACGAAACACGCGGAGTCGGACGAGGTCGCGGAGCGGGGTGCCGTCGGCGCGTCGGGTCGGATTCGTCCACGCGAGCTCGACACCGCCCTCGCGCACCACCCCGGTGAGCGCGCTTACCGGCTGCGGCAGCCGGATCTCCGGCGGCACCGGCGGCCCTTTCTTTCCGCAGGCGACGAGACTCAGCACGGCGAGCAGGACCACGAGCCGGCCCCTCATCGGAAAATGGGGGGCCCCGAAATGGCCCCCCATACCCCCCCACGCTCGGAAGCGCCGCGGCGGAGCCGTGGCGCTCCTCGACCACACGCGGCGCGCCGCCCCGAAATGGCCCCCATACCCCCCATTCCCTCGGCGCGCGCCGGGAGACCCGGGGGGCGCCTCGACGGCCGTGGGGGCTTGGGCCCCGAAATGGCCCTCTATACCCCGCATTTCCTCGGCGCGCCCGGGAACCCCGGGGCGCGCCTCGAATACTTCGACCCCCGATCACGAGCCGGCCCCTCATCGCGCGGCCACGAACGAGCGGGCCAGGGCCAGCGCGCGGCGAACCGCGTCGGGCGCGGTGCCGCCGGTGACCGCGCGCGCGCGCAACGACGCTTCCACCGAGATGGCCTGGGCCACGTCGGCCTCGAAGAGATCGGAGAACCGGCGGAACTCGTCGAGGGTCAGCGCGTCCAGGGAGCGGCCGGCGTCGAGCGCGTGGCGCACGACGCGGCCGACGACTTCGTGGGCCGCGCGGAACGGCATGCCCTTGCGCACCAGGTAGTCGGCGAGATCGGTGGCGGTCGCGAAGTGCTCGCCGGCGGCGCGGCGCATGCGCTCGGCGTCGAAGCGCAGCGACCGCACCATGGGCGGGACGACGGTCAGGATCGCGCGCAGCGTGTCGACGGAGTCGAACAACGGCTCCTTGTCTTCCTGCAGGTCCGAGTTGTAGGCGAGCGGTAGCCCCTTCATCGTCGTCAGCAGCGCGACGAGGTTGCCGTAGAGCCGGCCGGTCTTGCCGCGCACCAGCTCGGCCACGTCGGGGTTCTTCTTCTGCGGCATCATCGACGAGCCCGTGGCGAAGGCGTCGGAGAACTCCACGAAGCCGAACTCCGCGGTGGCCCACAACGTGAGGTCCGCGGCCAGCCGTGACAGGTGCATGCCGGCGATGGCGCCCGCGGACAGGAACTCGAGCAGATGATCGCGGTCGCTCACGGCGTCCAGGCTGTTGGCGCTGGGCGCCGCGAATCCGAGGTCACGCGCGAGCGCGTCCCGATCGATCGGAAAAGCGGTGCCGGCGAGCGCGCCGCTGCCCAGCGGCAGCACGTCGTTGCGCGCGCCGCAGCCGGCGAACCGCTCGCGGTCTCGCTGGAACATGAACACGTACGCGAGCAGATGGTGGGCGAGCACGATCGGCTGCGCGCGCTGCAGATGCGTGTACCCGGGGAACGGAAGCTCGACGGTCTCCGCGGCCCGCTCGATGAGTGCTGCCTGTACGGCGGCGAGGCCGGCGCCGACGTCGGCGAGGGTATCGCGAAGGTAGAGGCGCTCGTCGAGGGCGATCTGGTCGTTGCGCGAGCGACCGGTGTGGAGCTTTCCGCCCACGGCGCCGAGGATCTCGATCAGCCGACGCTCCACGTTCGTGTGGATGTCCTCGAGCTCCGGGCGGAACGGGAACGTGCCGTCTTCCAGCTCCTTGCGCACCGCGGCCAGGCCGCGCCCGAGCTCATCGCGCTCGGCCGACGTGATCAAGCCGGCGCGCGCGAGGGCGCCCGCCCAGGCGACGCTGCCGGCGACGTCGTGGAAGGCGAGCCGGCGATCGAAGCCGAGCGACGCGGTGAACCGCTCCGCCGTCGGATCGGTCTTCTCGGTGAAGCGGCCGCCCCAGGTCTTCTCGGGCGCCGTCAAGAGAGCAGCGCGGCGATGTCGGCCATGACCCGCTCGGTCACCCGGGCGCGCGCATCGCGGTCGTTCGCGCGGCCGGGGCCCGAGAAGCGACGGGGCGCGCCGAAGCGAACGCCCAGCGGATAGCGGCGCGGTACGTAGAACCGCCGGCCACTCAGCGCTTCGTACGTGCCGCGGATCGCGGCCGGCACCACGGGAACCCCGGAATGCAGCGCGAGCAAGGCCACACCGGGCAGGCCCCGCTCGAGCTTTCCCCGGACGCTGAACGGCCCCTCCGGGAAAATCCCGACGACACGGCCTTCGTCGAGTGCCCCCAGGGCGCGCCGAAGGGCGCCCACGTCGGGCCGCTCGAGGCTGACCGGAATCGACCCGATGTGGCGGTGGAATGCCGGATGAAGCGGCGTGGCCCGATAGACACGGGGCATCACGAGGAACGCGATCGGGGCCGGCACCGTGACGCCCAGCACGATCCCGTCGAGGTAGTTGTGGTGATTGGCGGCGACGATGTACGGGGGCGCCGGCAGGTGTTCGAGGCCGTCCATCCGGAGGTCGAAGAGCCGGCGCAGCGCCGCGCGCAGGGGCGGCCGCAGTGCGTGGTAGAGGAAGGGAGCCCTCGTCGCCGCCGGCAAGACGCGCGGCTTCGCGGGAAGGGCCGTCGTGCGCGCCATGTCGCCCGGGTTATACCACGCTCACCGATGGCGCGCGAGCCGGTAGCGGGATACCGCGGCGTTGTGCTCTTCGACGGTCATGGAGAAGTGATGCCGCTGGTCGTCCATGGCGACGAAGTACAGATACTTCACGCGCGCCGGATTCAACGCCGCCTCCACCGCGCGCAGCGACGGGCTGGCGATCGGCCCCGGGGGGAGGCCGGGGTACTTGTACGTGTTGTACGGATGGTCGAGCTGCAGGTCGGCGCGGGTCAGGGTCCGGCGTTCCTTGCCGGCGGCGTACTGCGCCGTGGGATCCGCCTGCAGCAGCATCCCGAGCCGCAGCCGGTTCCAGAACACCGCGGAGATGAGCGGCATCTCGTCGCGCACGACCGCTTCGCGCTCGATGATCGACGCCAGCGTGAGCAGCTGGTGCAGGCTCAGACCGCGCTCGCGCGCTTGCGCCTTGATGTCCGGACCGAGCTTGGCGTTCAGCCGCTGGACCATGCGCGTGAGGATCTGCTCCGGCGTCATGCCCCGCACGAAGTTGTAGCTGTCCGGGAAGAGATAGCCCTCGAGGCTGGGCGCCTCGACGCCGAGCGCCGTCATGAGCCGGGGATCGCTGGCCGCCCGCGCGAGGTCGCCCGGGCTCGCCAGCCGCTCCGTCTCGAGCGCTCGCGCCAGCTCGGCGAGCGTCGCGCCCTCCGGGTGCAGCACGAGGTGCCGTCGCACGCGGCCGTTCTCGAGCTGAACGAGCGCGGCCAGCGTCGTGGTGCCGCGCGGGAATTCATACTCGCCCGCCTTGAGCGAGCGCACGCTCCCCCGCACCACGCCGAGGGCGAGGAACTCCGGGGCGCTCCGGACCACGCCCACTTCTTCCAGCCGCCGCGCGATGCCGAGGGCGCCATCCTGGGACGGGATATCGACGATCGTCGTGCCGCCTGCCGTCGTCGCCGTCGGGGTCAGCACCCGCCAGGCGACGATACCGCACGCGATTCCCACGAGCGCGAGCGCGCCGAGGACGACGCGCCAGCGTCGCATGCCCGCCAACCCCATGTTTTTCAATCTAGCACCCGACTCGCGTGGAGCCCGCCATCGCCGGCCGACCAAGGTCCCGGGCATGTCCGCGGAAGACGGGGCTCGCTACCGGAAACGGTCTGGTATACTCGGCGTTCGGGGTTTCGCCCCGAATCTCCGAAGGGGGTCTGCATGCAGGAGCTCGAGCTCCCCGCCACTCACGATTGGAAGGTCGCGGAAAACACCTACGGCAAGCTCGTGGTCGAGCCGTTCGAACCGGGCTTCGCCCTTACCGTTGGCAACGCGTATCGCCGCGTGCTCATGTCCGCGATCCACGGCGCGGCGCCGGGCTGGGTGAAGATCGCCACCGTGCTCCACGAGTTCTCCCACCTGCCGGGGGTGACCGAGGACACGCTCGACATCATCTTCAACATTCGCAAGGTGGTGTTCCGGGTCCACGTCAACCGCCCGAAGATCCTGCGCCTGAAGGCCCAGGGCGTCGGCGCGGTGAAGGCCAGCGCCTTCGAGCCTGACGCCGACGTCGAGATCCTCACGCCGGACCAGGTGCTGGCGACCCTCGACAAGGACGGCATGCTGGAGATGGAAGTGTGCGTCGAGCGCGGCCGCGGCTACGTACCCGCCGAGCGCCGCGAGCCGGAAGCCTTGCCCATCAACGCCATCCTGCTCGATGCCGACTTCTCGCCCGTTCAGCGCGTGAGCCTCAACGTCGAACCCATCCCCGGCCAGGCGCGCGAGCGGCTCACCCTCGAGCTGTGGACCGATGGCAGCGTGGTGCCGGTGGCGGCGGTGGGCGAGGCGTCACGGATCCTCGAGGATCATTTCGAGCTCCTGACCAACTTCCCCGAGACGGCTCCCGAAACGGTGGAGATCGAGCGCACCGAGGTGCGCTCCGACGCCGACCTCAACGAGAATCTCTTCCGTACCGTCGACGAGCTCGAGCTGTCCGTCCGCGCCTCGAACTGCCTGAAGACGGCCAACATTCGCACCATCGCCGATCTCGTGCAGAAGACCGAAGCCGAGCTGCTGAAGACCAAGAACTTCGGCAAGAAGTCGCTGAACGAGATCAAAACGATCCTGGGCGAGATGGGCCTGCACCTCGGCATGCGCCTGGAGCCGGAGGAGCTGGAGCGCCTGCGCTCGCAGTACGAGCGCACCTTCGAGGGCTGATCGGAGTACGAGGAGCGCCCCGGGTTTCCCGGGGCGCTCCGAGCGTCGGGGGGTATGGGGGCCATGTCGGGGCCCCCATCTCTAGATAGTCAGGCGGGTCTTGATGCGCTCGACGGCTTCCTCGGTTTGATCGCGCCGGCCGAAGCCGGTGAGGCGCAGGTAGCCCTCCCCGCTGGGCCCGAAGCCGGCGCCGGGCGTGCTCACGAGGTGGGCGTCGTTGAGCAGCTTGTCGAAGAACTCCCACGAGCTGAGCTGGCCCGGCGTCTTCACCCAGATATAGGGCGCGTTGTGGCCGCCATAGACGGTGAGCCCGATCGCTTCCAGCCCGTCGCGGATGACGCGCGCGTTCTCCATGTAGTAGTCGACGAGACCGCGCACCTGGCGCGCGCCCTCGTCCGTGTACACCGCTGCGGCGGCTTTCTGGATGACGTAGGGCACGCTGTTGAACTTGGTGGATTGCCGGCGGAGCCAGAGGGCGTTCAGCGGGATCTTCTCACCGGTCGCGGCGCGGCCGGTCACTTCTCTCGGGACGACCGTGTACGCGCAGCGCGTGCCCGTGAAGCCCGCCGACTTGGAGTAGCTGCGGAACTCGATGGCGACCTCGCGCGCGCCCTCGACCTCGTAGATGGAGCGCGGAATGCCGGGCTCGCGCACGTACGCCTCGTAGGCCCCGTCGTACAGGATGATCGCCTCGTTGGCCCGCGCCCAGTCGATCCACCGCTTGAGGACGGCCGGGGTCATCACGGCGCCGGTGGGGTTGTTCGGATAGCAGAGGTAGATGAGGTCCACCCGCCGGTCGGGCAGCGCGGGCAGGAAACTGCTCGGCGCGGTGCACGGCAGGTAGACGAGACCGGCGTAGCGCCCGGCGTCGTCGGCGGCGCCGGTGCGGCCCGCCATCACGTTGCTGTCGACGTACACCGGGTACACGGGGTCGGTGACCGCGACCACCGAGTCGGCCGCGAAGATCTCCTGGATGTTGCCGCTGTCGCTCTTGCCGCCGTCGCTGACGAAGATCTCCTCGGCGGTCATGGCGATGCCACGATCGCGATAGTCGCGGGTGGCGATCAGCTCGGTCAGGAACTCGTAGCCCGGCTCCGGCCCGTAGCCGCGGAACGTCTCGGCGCGCGACATCTCGTCGACCGCCTCGTGCAGCGCGCGGATGATCGCGGGCGACAGCGGCTGGGTGACGTCGCCGATGCCCAGGCGGATGAGGCGCGCGTCCGGGTGCGCCACCTGGAACTCCTTCACCCGGCGGGCGATCTCGGTGAACAGATAACTGCTCTTGAGCTTCAGGTAGTGATCGTTGATGCGGGCCACGCGTCCCTCGCCGTTCGCTCGGAATCGACCGCGATCGACACAGACTAGATCAGCAATCCTGCTCGGGGTCAAGGCAGTAGCGCTCGCGCGCGCCGCTCGCGAATCCCGCGACTGTGAGCACGCGGCCGTCCGTCTCCAGCAACACCGCGCCGTCGCGATCGGTGCGGAAGACGCGCGCGCCGGCGGCGGTCAGCCGCGCCAGCGTCTCGGCGTCGGGATGGCCGTGCGCGCCGCGCGCGCCGACGGACACGACGGCCACCGTCGGCGCCACCGCGCGCATGAACGCCGGCGTGCTCGAGTCCCGGGCGCCGTGGCGCGGAGCCAGCAGGACGGTGGCACCCACGGGGGAGCCGGCGGCGACCAGCCCACGCTCGGTCGCCACCGAGGCATCCCCCGCGAGCAGGAAGGAGGCCCGCCCGTAGTCGATGCGGAGAATGAGCGGTGCACCGCTGACGGCGCTCACCAGCATTCCGCCGGCGAGGCGCGGCCCGTCGCGGAAACTGTCGCGCGTCCAGATCTCTCGTGCCGGTATCTGACGATCGTCGGTGCGACCGGTGGCCTCCGCCTCGGGTTGAGTGCGAGCCAAGGCGGCCAGGCGCAAGACGCCGCGATTCCAGAGGAACGGCGCGACGACACGTTCCATCGCGTCGAGTCGGTGCGCTCCGCTGCCGCCCTCCACCAGGATCGCGCCGCCCGCCGGCGGCTCGATGACGATCGCGTCGGCGTCACCGACATCGAGGGCGCTGATGCGCAACGTCCCCTCCGGCCGGGGCAACAGTGGCCCGGCGCCGAGGCCGACGGCGCCAGCGAGCAGCACGGCGGCGGCGCTTGCCGTGCCGATCGCGCGGCGTGGCTGGTCCACCCGCTGCCGCCAGGCCGCGAGCGTGAGGCCGAGGCCGCCCGCGTAGCAGATGATCGCCAGTCCGGATGGCGCCGGCAAGTGCACGAGGGCCCCGGGCACCGCGGCGGCCCCCGCCGCGACCGCGCGCAGACCGAGCAAGATCGGCCACGCCGCGTTGAAGAGCAGATCGGCCATGCCGGGCACGACGAACGCCAGCGAAGCGCCGAGCAGACCGAGGACGGTGGCGCCCGCGGCGAGCGGGACCGCGCCGAGGTTGGCCAGAGGGCCGATCATCGAGAACTGGTTGAAGTGCGCGAGCGTGATGGGCAACACGGCCAGTTGGGCGGCGAGGCTGACGCTCAGCGCACCCGCGATCGTCCCGTGCGGATGCGGCATGACGATGATGCCGAGCGTCGCGGCGAAGGAGAGCTGAAAGCCAGGATCGAAGAGGTCGGTCGGCCGCGCCACGAGGATGGCGAGCCCGGCGAAGGCCAGGCCGTTCAGCACGGACGCCTCCCGGTCGAGCAGTCGCGCCCCGAGCACGAGGACGCCCATGACCGTGGCCCGTACGACCGACGGCTCGGGCCCGACCACGACGGCGAAGCCGACGACCGCGATCCCGGCGCCGAGCGCGGCCGCGCGTGGCCCGACGCGCGCGAGGGTGAGCACGGCGAGCACCGAGGCGGCCACGAGCGCGACGTTGAAGCCCGACACCGCGAGCACGTGATAGACCCCGGCCATCCGGAACGCGTCCTGGATCTCGGGCGGGAGCGCCGTGCGTTCTCCGAGGAGGAGCCCGCCGAGCAGCGCGGCCGACGCCGGCGGGAGCGCGCCGTCCATGGCCGCCAGCGCGGTCCGCTTGACGCGGGTCCGCCACGCCGCGTCCGGCTGATCGAGCCCGGTCAGTGCGTCGCCCCGAGCGGTCGCCGCTACGTGGATGCCGCGGCGCGCGAGATACGCCGCGTAGTCGAAGCCGCCGGGGTTTCGAAATCCGACGGGGCGCACGAGCCGGAGCTCACCGCGAACACGTTGACCCGGCACGAGATCGGGTGGCCGGCCGCCGAAGAGACTGAGTTGAATCCGGCCGGATCGGGGCTGGCCGGCGACGCGGGTGACGTCGAGAAGCATGCGCAAGCGGCCGCGGCCGGGGCGCGCCGGCTCGCCGACCACGGTGCCTTCGACTTCCGCCACGATCGGCGCCTCGAGGTGCGCGACATGATCGGCCGGCAAGGGCGGTGGGGTGCCGCGGATCACGCCGGCGGCTATCACGGCGGCCAGCAGCGCGAGCGTGGCGGCTCGGATCCGTCCCGCGAAGGCCAGCATCGCCGTCGCGACCGTCGCCACGGCGCCCACCGTCCACGGCTGCCAGGCCGACAGCCAGGGAGCGAACGCAATGCCCGCGGCGAAGGCCAGCGCCAGTGGCGCCAGCGGCATGCGCGCCCAGCGGATCACTCGCTGACGACGTGGGCTCGGAGCTGCTCCACCCGCCCGTGCCCAAGTCCCGGGACGCGCCGCAGATCGTCCACCGAGGCGAACGGCCCGCCCGCGTCGCGCGTCTCGATGATGCGCGCGGCCAGCGTGCGGCCGATTCCCGGCAGCCGCGCCAGCTCCTCGGCCGAAGCCCGATTGACGTCGACCGGCTCGGGCGGGACGTCGGAGCGCCCGCCGCGGGCCCGAGCGTTCGCCATCCGCCCCGCGGCCGGCGCTCGCTCGCGCTGCTCCAACCCGGGCCGTGCATCGCTGGGCTCGGCCGCGTTCGTCTCAACCGTCAAGGCGGCGAGGGCGCGGCCCGCCGAGGCATCTCTCGGGGCGCGCCGGTCGAACTGCTCGAGGCGTCCGGCCAGATCGGGGTACGCGCGCCGCCACACCGCGACGCCATACCCGGCCCCCGCGGCCAGCGCGAAGCCCAGCACGAGCGCGAGCTGCGGCCGCGTATACAAATTCACGCGCCCACGATCCCACTCGCGAGTCGGGGCGGCTAGAGTGGAAAATTTCAGACAGTGGCGTGTGCGTCAGGAGGGCCGACGCCCGCGCGCCCGTTTCGGGAAGCGGCTAGGGAACCAGCGCGGCGCGGGTGATCCCGGTCGTGTCCCGCGCGTGCCACTCGGACTGCGCGAAGGCGTCGTGGATCTTGATCATGCTCGACTCCTCAGCGGGACACCCCGCCCTCACGCGCGCGCCCGACTTCGAAAACGTCGTGCAGCGCCCGCACCGCGAGCTCCGCGTACTTGTCCTCGATGACGCAGGAGATGGCGATCTCCGACGTCGAGATCATCTGGATGTTGATGCCCTCGCGCGCGAGCGTGGCGAACATCCGCGCGGCCACGCCCGAGTGGCTGCGCATGCCCACGCCCACGATCGACACCTTGGCCACGCGCGGATCGTGGACGACACCCTGGGCCCCGACCTTGGCCGCCGCGTCCTCGATGGCGCTCACGCCCCGCGCGAAATCGTTGCGGGTGACGGTGAACGACATGTCGGTGTAACCGTCGCGGCTGATGTTCTGCACGATCATGTCGACGACGATGTTGCGCTCCGCGATGGCGCCGAAGACCTGGGACGCGATGCCAGGGCGATCCGGGACGCGCAGGATGGAGATCTTGGCCTGGCCGCGGTCGTGGGTGACACCGGTGACGACCACTTCCTCCATGCTGTGTTCCTCTTGGGTGACGAGGGTACCGGGGTCGGGCCTGAACGTCGAGCGCACGTGCACGGGCACGCCGTACTTCTTGGCGAACTCCACCGACCGGGATTGCAGCACCTTGGCCCCGAGGCTGGCCAGCTCCAGCATCTCGTCGTACGTGATGCGCGCGAGCTTGCGGGCGTCGGGCACGACGTTGGGGTCGGCGGTGTAGACCCCGTCCACGTCCGTGTAGATCTCGCACACGTCGGCGCCGAGCGCCGCGGCCAGCGCGACGCCGGTGAGATCGGAGCCGCCGCGACCGAGGGTGGTGATGTCCTCGGCGTCGTCGCTCAACCCCTGGAAGCCCGCCACCACCGCGATCTCGCCGGCGGCGAGCGCCTGGCGCACCCGCTCGGCGCTGATCCGCGTGATCCGCGCCTCGGTGTGCGCGGCGTCGGTCCGCAGGCCGACCTGGGGCCCCGTGAACGAGCGCGCCTTGAAGCCGAGCGCGTGCAGGGCCATGGCGAGCAGCGCGATCGTGACTTGCTCACCGGTGGCGAGCAGCATGTCCATCTCGCGCGGATCCGGGGCCGGCGAGATCTGCTGCGCGAGATCGACGAGGCCGTCGGTCGTCTTGCCCATGGCCGAGACCACGACCACGAGCTGGTTCCCGGAAGAGCTTTCGGTGACCCGGCGGGCGACGTTGCGGATCTTCTCGAGGTCGGCGACCGAGGAGCCACCGTACTTCTGCACGATCAACGCCATGGCCCAGGCATCCTAACACGCGGCCCGCGACCGTTCCGGCGGCCGGTCATGCCTGCTCGGCGGTCGGCGTCGCGTGCGTCGCGGCGGTGAGGCTGACGTGCTCGCGGAGCAGGAACGCCCAGCCCACGAGGGTGATCGGGATGTACTGACTGGCGTGGAACAGGATCGCGTACGCGCCGCTGGTCGCGGGGGGCACCGCGAAAATGCCGAGGGCGAGGATGGCGGCGGCGTGAAAGACGCCGATGAACCCGGGCGCCGACGGAATGCTCACGCCGAGACCGACGAAGGCGAGCACCGTCCATCCCGCAATCCACCCCAGATCCAGATTCACCGCCCGGATCATGGCCCACGCGGACGCCGCGGACAGACACCACACCACCAGCGTCCACGCCGCGAGCGGTGCCAGGTGGCCCGGGGTACGAACGCCCTCCAGCCCGCGCCCGAACGTGTCGAGCGTCTGGAGCGCGCGCTGGGCCAGCCGCGGCCAGCGCCGCAGCACGAGGGCAAGAACGTGTCGGACGCGGGCGGGCGCGATGGCGAGGCCGACGAGCACCCCCATGGCGCCGAGGTCGATGGCGAGCAGCACGACGGCGGCCCATTCCAGCTGGCGGGGCACGGGAATGACGAAGATCAGCCCGGCCAGGATCACGACGATGGCCAGGCCATCCAGCACGCGTTCGACGATCAGCGTCGCCAGCGCCGTCCAGAAGCCGTGACCCGAGCGCCGCGCGACCACGTACACGCGGACGATCTCCCCGGCGCGCAGCGGAAGGATGTTGTTCACCATGTAGCCGATCATGATGGCGGGCACCAGGCCGGGCGGGCGGGAGCCGGGCGGGAAGAGATACCGCCAGCGGCGCGCCCGGGCGAGCAGGCCGACGGGCCCGAGCAGCGCCGCGAACGCCACCCATTCCCAGCGAGCCTGGCGAAGCTCGTCCAGGAGCTTGGTGGCGTCGATCCGGCGTCCGAAGTAGACGAGGAGCCCGACGCTGATCGCGAGCCCCAGGACGATCTTCAGCCGACTCAGAGCCGGAGCTGCGCGAGCACCGCGTCGATCGTCGGCGGCACCGTCGTGGGTCGGGACGAGGACTCGAGCGCGGTGTCGGGATCCTTGAGCCCGTGCCCGGTCAGCGTGAGCACGAGGGTCGCGCCGGGCTCGAACCGTCCGGCCTTCACGTTCTTGATGAGCCCGGCGACCGTCGCCGCGGACGCCGGCTCCATGAAGATGCCCTCTTCGCGGGCGAGCAGCCGGTAGGACTGGAGGATCTCCTCGTCGGTGACGATGTCGATCCAGCCGGCGGAGTCTTTCAGCGCTTCGCTGGCGAGCCCCCAGCTCGCGGGGTTGCCGATCTTGATCGCCGTCGCCACCGTGCGCGGCTCGTCGATCACGCGGTTCTCGTAGATCGGCGCCGCGCCCGCGGCCTGGAAGCCCACCATCTTCGGCAGGTCCTTCATCCGGCCCGCCCGGTGGTATTCCCGGTAGCCGCGCCAGTACGCCGTGATGTTGCCCGCGTTGCCCACGGGGATCAGGTGGTAGTCCGGCGCGCGGCCGAGCTGGTCCACCACCTCGAAGGCGCCCGTCTTCTGTCCTTCGAGCCGGAACGGGTTGACGGAGTTCACGAGCGTGATGGGATGGGACTCCGCGATCTGCCGCACGATGGCGAGCGCCTGGTCGAAGTTGCCGTCGACGACCAGCACGCGCGCGCCGTGGATGGCCGCCTGCGAGAGCTTGCCGAGCGCGATGGCGCCCTTGGGCACCATCACGAACGCCTTGATGCCGGCGCGGGCCGCGAAGGCGGCGGCGGACGCCGACGTGTTGCCGGTGGAGGCGCAGATGACGGCGCGGGAGCCGCTCTCGAGGGCCTTCGACACCGCGAGCGTCATGCCGCGGTCCTTGAAGGAGCCGGTCGGATTGAAGCCCTCGCACTTGAGGTAGATCTTCAGGCTGGGATCGGTCGTCTCGGCCAGCCGCGGCGCGGGGAGGAGGGGCGTGTTGCCCTCGAGGAGCGTGACGATGGGCGTGCGGTCCGTCACGGGCAGGAACTCCCGATACTGCTCGATGATCCCCGGCCACGCGGGCATCAGGGCGCCCCTTCGACCCGGATCATCGTCGTGGCCGTCGCCACGTCGGGCAGGCGGTCGATGG
Source organism: Methylomirabilia bacterium (assembly GCA_041492755.1). Lineage (GTDB taxonomy): Bacteria > Methylomirabilota > Methylomirabilia > Rokubacteriales > CSP1-6 > JBGPXN01. The sequence goes on from JBGPXN010000037.1 coordinate 29,360, forward strand.
CGGCCAGCGCGGCGCGCATGTCCCGTTCGCTCGCCTCGTGGGTCATCATCACCACCGGCACCGCCTCGCTCGCCGCGCGCTCCTTTTGCAGAAGCGAGGCGATCGAGATGTCGTGCTCGCCCAGGATGCCGGCGACCCTGGACAGCACGCCCGGGCGGTCTTGCGCCATCACCCGGAGATAGTACGAACAACGGATGGTCTCGATCCGGCTGAGCCGCGGCGCCGCCGGCCCCGCCGACGGCATCTCCATCCCGAGCGAGGGGATGTCGTGGGCGATACGCCGCGCGATCTCGAGCGCATCCGACCACACCGCGGAGGCCGTCGGCAGCTGGCCCGCCCCCCGCCCGTAGAACATGAGGTCGCCGACGGCGTCGCCGGTGATGAAGATCGCGTTGAACACGCCCGACACCGCGGCCAGCGGGGAGGCGGCCGGGATCATCGTCGGATGCACGCGGACTTCAACGCCGCCGTCGCGGGTCGCCTTCGCGATCGCGAGGAGCTTGATGCGATAGCCGAGCTCGCGCGCGTACGCGATGTCGAGCGCGGTCACGCGCGTGATGCCCTCGGTGTGGATGTCCTTGAGGTCGATGAACGTTCGGAACGCGAGGGACACGAGGATCTGGAGCTTGTGGGCGGAGTCGAGTCCCTCGATGTCGAAGGTCGGATCCGCCTCCGCGTAGCCCTGGGCCTGGGCCTCCTTGAGGACCAGGGAGAAGTCCAGGTTCTCATTGGTCATCTTCGTCAGGATGTAATTCGACGTCCCGTTGACGATGCCGAACACGGACAGGATGCGGTTGGCGACGAGGCCGTCCTTCAGGGCGCGGATCAACGGGATGCCGCCCGCCACCGCCGCCTCGAACGCGAGGGTCACGCCGTGCCGGCGCGCCTCGTCGTAGAGCTCGGCGCCGTGGTGGGCGAGCAGGTGCTTGTTCGCGGTGACCACGTGCTTCCCGGCGCCCAGCGATTTCAAGATGAACGAGCGCGCGGGCTCGAGGCCGCCGATGAGCTCGATGACGATATGAATGGACGGATCGTCGATCACCGTGCGCGCGTCGCCGGTGAGCGGCAGCCGGCGGAGGTCCAGGCCCTCGCGCGGGCGGGTGAGATCGGCGTCGGCCACGGCGGCGAGGGTGAGCCGGCAGCCGGCGCGCTCTTCCAGGTTCGCGCGCTGGCTGTCGAGAAGCTTCACGACCCCGGCGCCGACGGTGCCGAGGCCGAGCAGGCCGATGCGGACCTCGTTCACGGGCATGGTGCGCCGTTCGCGATCACCGGACGTGCCCGGGTTATCGCTGGACCTGCCGGAGGCCGCGCAGCGCCTGACGGATCCGCTGCTCGTTCTCGACGAGCGCGAAGCGCACGTAGCCCTCGCCGTAGTCGCCGAAGCCGATGCCGGGGGAGACGGCGACCTTCGCCTCCTGGATGAGGAGCTTGGAGAACTCCAGCGAGCCGAGCTTGCGGAACGTCTCGGGGATCGGCGCCCACACGAACATCGTGCCCTGTGGCTTGGCCACGTCCCAGCCGATCTTGTTGAGCCCGTCCACGAGCACGTCGCGACGCTTTCGATGCACCTCGACGATGTCCTTCACGACCTTCTGATCGCCCTCCAGGGCCACGATGCCGGCGATCTGGATGGGCTGGAACGCGCCATAGTCGAGGTAGGACTTGATCCGGGCCAGCGCGTGGATCATGCGCGCGTTGCCGCACACGAAGCCGAGTCGCCAGCCCGGCATGTTGTAGGACTTGGACGTCGAGAACACCTCGACGCCGACGTCCCGGGCGCCGGGAACGGACAGGAAGGAGGGCGGCTCGTACCCGTCGAAGGCGAAGTCCGCGTACGCGAAGTCGTGCACCACCATGAGCCGATGCTCGCGCGCGAAGTCGACGATCCGTTCGAAGAAGGCGCGGTCCACGCACATCGTCGTGGGATTGTGCGGGAAGGAGAGGATGAGCATCTTGGCCTTCGGCCAGGCCAGCTTCGCCGTCTCCTCGAGGCGCGCAAAAAAATCGCCGTCAGGCGTGAGCGGGACCGACCGGAGATCGCCGTCCGCGATGACGACCGAGTACGCGTGGATGGGATAGGTCGGGTTCGGAACGAGCACGCCATCGCCCGGCTGGAGCACGGCGAGGGCGAGGTGGGCGATACCTTCCTTCGCCCCGATCGTCGCGATCACTTCCGAGTCCGCGTCGAGCGCGACGCCGTAGCGGTCCTTGTACCACTTCGTCATGGCGACCCGGAGCCGCGTGATACCGCGCGAGGCCGAGTACCGGTGGTTCTTCGGGTTGGAGGCGGCTTCGATCAGCTTGGCCACGATGTGCTTCGGCGTCCCGAGATCGGGATTGCCCATGCCGAGGTCGATGACGTCTTCACCGCGCGCGCGCGCCTTCGCTTTGAGGTCGTTGACGATCGCGAACACGTACGGAGGCAGGCGTTTGATGCGATAGAAGTCGTCCATCCGTCTTTCCTCAATTCACGCGATCATACGTTGCGGTATCGAAAAGTGTCAACGAATCGAGATTCCACGCTGAGTTACGAAGCGCGACCCCTCCAGTCAGTGACGGTGGTCGACCGCGTCGAGCCAGTGACGATGTCGACCATCGTGTGCCGGAGTGGCAGCCGGGCAACTCGCTAACTTGTTGAATTGCATCGCGACGGCTTTCGGCACGGCGTTTGTACACGAGCGTCGGTGTCGTGGCGACGGCGTGCAGATCATCCGAATCCCGGGTTGACACCGTCGACGAGCCAATGCTTGAATGCCGCTGGCTTTGGCCGTGCGGCTGGCAGACCCGACGGACCCTGAGGGGGAGAGCTAGCGTTTGAACCATCGGAAGCGGTTCAGCCTGCTGGTCGTTCGAGGTGATGGTGTCAGGGTTGTCCGGCTCAACTTCTCTCGACGGCTGATCGTAGGTTCTGGCATCGCGCTCGTCGCTCTGGTCTCGGCCCTGGGCGTCCTCACCGGCGACTGGTGGCAGGCCCGCCAGCGCATCCGCGACTCCGCCACGCTCTTCCAGCAGCTCGACCATCAGCGCGCCGTCATCGGCGGCTTCAACACGCGCGTCGCCGAGCTGCGCCAGGAGGTCGCCAGCTGGCGGGAGCTGCACGCGAAGATCTGGGAGCCGTTCGGGCCGGACATGGCGCCGAAGGGGGCGGGGACCGGCATCGGTGGGCGCACGGTTCCGGCGGAAACGAAGGGCGGTCGGCCGTCCCCGATGGACGAGTTGAATCGCCTGGCGGAGAGCGTCGTCGAGGAAGGTCACAGCCTTCGTGCGCTGGAGCGTCTCATCAGCAAGGCCGGCAAGGCGCTCGCGTCGCTGCCGTCTCGCTGGCCCGTGCGGGCCGCGGTGAACTCCGAGTACGGAAGTCGCCAATCGCCGTGGACGAAGGAGCGGGAGTTCCACGGCGGCATGGACATCGCGGCCGGGAGCGGGACGAGCGTGCGAGCGCCGTCGACCGGGACCGTGGTCTTCGCAGGCGCTCAGGCCGAATACGGACAAACCGTGATTCTCGAGCATGGGCCGGACATCAAGACGGTGTACGGCCACCTCAGCAAGGTCCTCGTCAGCGTTGGCCAGCGGGTCGAGCGCGGCACTGAGCTGGGGCTGAGCGGCAACACCGGTCGCTCGTCAGGACCGCACCTGCACTACGAGATCCTCGTCAAGGGGCAGGCGGTCAACCCACGGGCTTACCTCTGGGACTAGCCGCGGGCCGCTGAAAACGGCGCATCTGCGTCGTTGACTCGTCGCTCCTCCCTGCGACGTGGCCCGGCCACGTCTCAGTCGTCGCTCCTCGTCGCCTCGCATCTGCAC
>JBGPXN010000080.1:0-20154 GCA_041492755.1 Methylomirabilia bacterium
CGTAGCCCACGAAAGCGTCGGGAGACGGAAAGGCGATACGCTTGCCGTCGAGCCCGCGCAGGTCGCGGACGGCGCTGTCGACAGGCACCGCGAGCACGCCGCAGATGGGGTCGCCGCCCCAGCGCGCCACGACGCGGAAGCCGACGTGATCGAACTCCGGTTGAAAGTTGTGGTTCGTGAACACGAAGTCGAAGTCGCCACGGGCCATCATCGCGTTGGTGTCCTGCACCGTCGGCCCCATCCGGAGCTGCAGCGGCACGCCGGTCGCCGACGTGAGGTAGTGCAGGATCGGATTCCAGCGCTCGGCGGTCCGGGCAGGACTCTGCTGGTTCAGGACGCCGAAGGCGAGCGGGCGGTCCTGGGCGGCGGCGCCGCCGAGAGCGACGGCCACCACCAGGAACGGCGCGAGCAGGGCGGGAAGAGTCCTCATGCGGTCCCCTGTTCCGATCGGCACGTTCGGCCCCGGGGTTTAACCCGGCCCGCGACACCATGACGCTCAGCGGTTGATAAGCTCCAGCCTGGCGAGCAGCTCCTCGACCGAGGACACCAGCGTGGCCAGCGATTCCTGGATCATCAGATTCACCCGCTCTTCGGTGTTGGCGATCCGCGTATCGGTCCGAAGACCGATGACCGGCACGGCCTGCGCGTAGGCAAACCCGATCTCCCACGCGGTGCCGTCGTCGACCAGCGCCCCGTCGCAGACCGCGACCACGACGTCGGCGCGCTTCAGCCCGGCGACGTCGGCGCGGAAGATTCGGGCGGGGTAGCCGCTGGCCTTGTCCTGAGGCACGTCGCGCTGCGGAAGGAAGACCTCGTGGCCGAGAGCTTCGAGCCGCCGGGCGAGCGCCGCGTTGAACGCCCGCTCTCCATCCGTGAACAGCGGCCCGGCGAGGTAGATGCGCATCGCGACGGTCATTGTACGAGGCTTGGGTGGCGGTTGACCCCTCCCCGGACTCCGCCTAGACTCGCCGCGCACCTGGAGCCCTGATTCCACAGGAGGAATCGACATGCGCCTCGACACAGGGACACGGACCGCGAGGGCCGTCGGGGTACTGCTCGCCGTTCTCATGTCGCTGGCACTCGCGGCCCCGGCGGCGGCGCAACCGAAGCGGTACAAGGAAGCGCCCGCGCTCGCCGAGCAGGTCAAGGCCGGCAAGCTGCCGCCGGTGGAGAAGCGGCTGCCCGAGAATCCGCTCGTCGTCCCGGTCGTCGAACGCACGGGCCAGTATGGCGGGGTGTGGCGCCGGGCGTTCCTCGGTCCCGCCGACGCCAACAACTACGTGCGCGTGGTCTACGATGCGCTGGTGCGCTTCTCCCCCGACGGCGCCAAGATCGAGCCGAAGATCGCGGCGGGCTGGGACTCGTCGAAGGACTTCAAGGCGTGGACGATCAAGCTCCGCAAGGGCGCCCGGTGGTCCGACGGCGCGCCCTTCACCGCGGACGACGTCCTCTTCTGGTACAAGGACGTCCTGCTCAACAAGGACCTCGTCCCCGTCGTGCCCGCGTGGATGCGGAATGCGGACGGCACGCCGGCCGGCGTGGAGAAGGTGGACGCCTACACGGTCCGGTTCACCTTCGCCCAGCCGGCGACGCTGTTCCTCACCGCGCTCGCCAACCAGGACGGCGGCGATCGCACGTACGCGGCCTTCCTGCCCGCGCACTACCTCAAGAAGTTCCACCCCGCCTACGCCAAGAAGGACGACGTGGAGAAGATGGTGCAGGCGGCGGGCTTCAAGACGTGGACCGAGCTGTTCGCCGCGCGCAACGCGCCGCCCGAGAGCCCGGAGCGGCCCACGATGGCGGCGTGGGTGCCGGCCACGCGGGTGAGCGATCAGGTGTTCACGCTCAAGCGCAACCCCTACTTCGTGGGGGTCGATCCCGACGGCAACCAGCTTCCGTATCTCGACGAGGTCCGCTTCACGTTCTTCGCCGACGTCCAGGCGCTGAACCTGGCCGCCATCGCCGGCGAGCTCGACATGCAGGAGCGGCACATCCAGATGACGAACTACCCGGTCTTCAAGGAGAACGAGAAGACCGGCAAATACCGAGTCATCACCTGGCCGACCTTCGGCGGCGCCGACGCGGTGATCGCGTTCAACCAGTCCTACAAGGCCGATCCGGAGATCGCCAAGCTCCTCGCCAGCAAGGGGTTCCGGATCGCGCTGTCCCACGCGATCAACCGCGACCAGATCAAGGAATCGGTCTTCCTCGGCCTCGGCGAGCCGCGGCAGGGCGTGCCGGCGCCGTGGCATCCGTACTTCCCGGGGAAGGAATGGGCGACGAAGTACACCCAGTACAAGCCCGACGAAGCCAACAAGATGCTGGACGCGCTGGGGCTCACCAAGCGCGATGGCCAGGGCATCCGGCTCATGCCGAACGGCAAGCCGGTGACGATCGAGCTCAGCGTGGTGCCGGCGTTCGCGGCGTGGCCCGACGTGGCGCAGCTCGTGGCCAAGGACTGGGAGAAGGTCGGCGTCAAGGTGCTCGTGCAGATCCGCGAGCGCGCGCTGCACTTCAAGATGCGCGAGGCCAACGAGCTGCAGACCGAGATGTGGAACGAGGACACCACGGCGTTTCCGTTCACCGGCAACGCCAAGGTCGATCCGCGCAACTCGCCCATCCTGACCCTCGGTCCGCTGTTCGGAAAGTGGGTGCAGACCAAGGGCAAGGAAGGCATGGAGCCGCCGGCGCCGATCAAGAAGATCATGGAGCTGGTCGACACCGCCCGCACGGTGGGCCCCGACCAGCAAGTGAAGCTCGCCCAGGAGCTGTTCAAGATCTGGGCCGACAACGTCTACGAGATCGGGACGGTCGGCCTGACGCCCATGGTCCAGGGCGTGGTCGTGGCCAACACCCGCTTCCGCAACGTGCCAACGACCCTCGGCAACGACTGGCCGCTGCGGAGCCCCGGGAACGCCCGCGCCGAGCAGTTCTACTTCACGAGGTAGCTCGAGCCGACGCGGCCGGCCCGCGCGCGGGGCGGGGCCGGCCGTAGCTCGGCGTAGTCGACGATGACCCGTTACATCCTGCAACGCGTGCTCCTGCTGCCGCTTCTCCTGTTCGTCTTCTCGGTGACCGTGTTCGCGATCGTGCAGGCGCCGCCCGGCGATTTCCTGACCGCGTACACGGCGACGCTCGCCTCGTCGGGTACGTCCATCAGCGCCGAGCACCTGGAGGCGCTGCGGCGGGAGTACGGCCTCGATCAGCCGCTGTACGTGCAGTACCTCAAGTGGATGCGCAACCTCCTGCACGGCAACCTCGGCCTCTCGCTCGAGTACCAGCGCCCGAACGCCGAGCTGATCGGCGAGCGGCTGGTGCTCACCGTGCTGCTCGCGCTGCTCTCCTTCGTCTTCACGTGGGCCGTCGCCATCCCGGCCGGGGTCTACTCGGCGACCCATCAACGGTCGCTCCTCGACTACGTCCTGACCGTCCTGAACTACGTCGGCGTGGCCACGCCGAACTTCATGCTGGCCCTCATCCTCATGTGGATGGCGTTCGCGTACTTCGGCATCGGCGTCACCGGGCTCTTCTCCCCGGACTTCGTGGAGGCGCGGTGGAGTCCGGCGCGCGTGATCGACCTCTTGAAGCACATCTGGCTGCCGGCGGTGGTGCTCGGCGTCGCCGGGACGGCGCGTCTCACGCGCGTGATGCGCGCGAACCTCCTCGACGAGCTCAACAAGCCGTACGTGACGACGGCGCGCGCGAAGGGGCTGTCCGAGTGGCGGCTCGTGTGGCGCTACCCGGTGCGGCTGGCCCTCAATCCGCTGGTGAGCACGATCGGCTGGTACCTGCCCGCGCTGTTCTCGGGCAGCCTGATCGTGGCCACCGTGATGAACCTGCCCAACATCGGGCCGCTGCTCCTGCGCGCCCTCGTCAACCAGGACATGTACCTGGCCGGCAGCATCCTGCTCATCTACTGCTTCCTGACCATCATCGGCACCCTCATCTCCGACATCCTGCTCGTCTGGCTCGATCCCCGCATCCGGATGAACCGCTGATGGCGGACGTGGCGGCGCCGCCCACCGTGGACGTCGGCGCGGCGCCGTCCGCCGCCGAAGAGCGCGTCTCGGTCGCGTCGAACTGGACGCTGGTCTGGTGGCGTCTGCGCAAGCACCGGCTGGCCCTGGCCAGCGCGGTCGTGCTGATCCTCTTCTACGCGGTCGTGCTGTGCCCGGACTTCTTCAGCACGCAGGATCCCGAGCTGACGGAGGCGCGGCTGGCGTTCATCCCGGTGCAGCGGCTGCACGTCTTCGACGGCGGGCGCTGGAGCCCGTGGGTCCCCGCGGTGGTGGGCAAGCGCAACCCCACGACGCTCCGCATGGAATGGGCGGCCGACCCGGGGCGTAAGGTGCCGGTGGGTTTCTTCGTCCGCGGCCACTCGTACCGGCTGTTCGGCGTCATGCCCGCGAACGTCCACCTGATGGGCGCGACCAACCTGGCCGCCGGGCGCGCGTACCTGCTCGGAACGGACCGGCTGGGACGCGATCAGTGGTCGCGGCTCATGCACGGCACGCAGACGTCGATGACGATCGGGCTCGTCGCCGTCACTCTGAGCGTGCTGCTCGGCGTGGTGCTCGGTGGCGTGTCCGGCTACTTCGGCGGCCTGGCCGACGCCATCATCCAGCGGCTGATCGAGCTGCTGCAGTCACTGCCGACGATCCCGATCTGGCTCGCGCTCACGGCGGCGCTGCCGCGCGACTGGACGCCGCAGCAGGTGTTCCTCGCCATCACCGTGATCCTGTCGCTGGTGGGCTGGACGGCGCTCGGCCGGGAAGTGCGCGGGCGGTTCCTGGCGCTGCGCGAGGAGGACTTCGTGCTGGCCGCGGAGCTGGCCGGGTGCAGCCGCGCGCGGATCATCGGCCGCCACATGGTGCCGACGTTCCTCAGCCACATCATCGCCACCAGCACCCTCGCCATTCCCGTGATGATCATCAACGAGACGTCGCTGAGCTTCCTCGGCCTCGGCATCCGACCGCCCGCCATCAGCTGGGGCGTGCTCCTGCAGGAGGCGCAAAACCTCCAGACGGTCGCGCTCGCGCCGTGGCTGCTCATCCCGGGTCTGCTCGTGATCGTGGCGGTGCTGGCGTTCAACCTCTTGGGTGACGGACTCCGCGATGCCGCCGATCCCTATGGTTGATACAGTCACGGCGCCGAACGGCGGGGAGCCGTTGCTGTCGGTGCGCGAGCTGCGCGTGGCGTTTGTCATGGACGAGGGCGTGGTGCGGGCGGTGGATGGCGCGAGCTTCGACGTCTTCCCCGGTCAGGTGCTCGGCATCGTCGGGGAAAGCGGCTGCGGCAAGAGTGTCACCATGAAGGCGGTCTTGCAGATCGTGGAGCCGCCGGGCCGCATCGTGTCGGGCGAGATCCTGTTTCGGCGGCGCGGCAGCACGCCGGACGCGGCGTCCCACGCCACCGGCAAAATCGCCACCGGCGAGATCGCCACCGGCGAGATCGTGGATCTCGCGCGGCTCGACCCGCGCGGCCCCGCGATGCGCGCGATCCGGGGCGCCGAGATCGCGCTCATCCCGCAGGAGCCGATGGCGGCCTTCAGCCCCGTCCACACCGTCGGCGATCAGATCGTCGAAGCGATCATGCTGCACCGCCGCCAATGGCGGCCGGAAGGGCCGCGGCTGAGGCGCCGGGAGGCTCGGGACATCACGGCGGGCCTGTTCCGCGACGTCGGCATCTCGATGCCCGACGAGCGCCTGGACGCGTACTCGTGGCAGCTCTCCGGCGGCCTCCGCCAGCGCGCCATGATCGCCATGGCGCTGTCGTGCAGGCCTCGCCTGCTGATTGCCGACGAGCCCACCACGGCGATCGACGTGACGACCCAGGCGCAGGTGCTGGACCTGCTGCGCGGGCTGCAGGCGAAGTACCGCACCGCCATCGTGTTCATCACCCACGACCTGGGCGTCATCGCGCAGATCGCCCACCACGTCGTCGTGATGTATCTCGGCCGCGTGATGGAGCAGGGTCCCGTGGACGACATCTTCCACGCGCCCAAGCACCCCTACACGCGCGCGCTCCTGCGCTCGATCCCCAGTCTGCGCTCCCCGTCGCGGGTGAAGCTGCCGATCATCAGCGGCTCGCTTCCCCACCCGTTCAACCGGCCGTCGGGCTGTCCGTTCCATCCGCGCTGCGCCGACGCCGTTCCTGGCGTGTGCGGGCGGCGCGTGCCGAGCTTGCAGCCGGTCGGCGAACGGCAATCGGCGAGCTGTTTTCTCTATCACGACGTGGCGGAGCCTCACGACGTGCCGCAGCCCCACCGGGCAGACGAGCGTCGGCAGGGGGAGAAGACGTCGTGACGTCTCGCGCGTCCACCGGCGGCACGATCCCGCCGGTTGGCGCCCCGCTCCTGGAAGTTCGCCGGCTCCGGAAGTTCTTCCCGATCCACAAGGGCTTCGCCCGCCGCGTGGTGGGCCACGTCCGCGCCGTGGACGACGTGAGCTTCGTCATCCACGAAGGCGAGACGCTCGGCTTGGTGGGCGAGAGCGGCTGCGGCAAGACGACGACGTCCCGGTGCGTGCTGCGGGCGATGGCGCCGACGAGCGGCGAAATCCTCTTCCGCGCCGCCGATGGTCGCGTCGTCGACCTCGCGTCACTGTCCCGGCACGAGCTGCGGCCGCTGCGGCCCCAGATCCAGATGGTCTTCCAGGATCCGTTCGGCTCGCTGAACCCTCGCATGACTCTCTTTGACAACGTAGGCGAGCCGCTCCTCGTGAACGGGGTGCGGAATCGGCGCTCGCGCATGGACCGCGTCGCCGAGCTCCTCCGCCTGGTGGGCCTGCGTCCGGAGTTCATGCATCGCTTCCCGCACGCGTTCAGCGGCGGCCAGCGCCAGCGCATCGGCATCGCGCGCGCCCTCGCCACCGAGCCCCGGCTCGTGGTGGCCGACGAGCCGGTCTCGGCGCTCGACGTGTCCGTGCAAGCCCAGGTGCTGAATCTGTTGCTGGAGCTGCAGGAGCGGTTGCACCTGACCTATCTCTTCGTCGCCCACGACCTGAGCGTGGTGAAGCACGTCTGCGATCGCGTGGCCGTGATGTACGTCGGCCAGCTCGTCGAGACGGCGCCGACGGCGGCGATCTTCTCCCGCCCGCGCCATCCCTACACCGCCGCGCTGATGCGCGCCGTGCCCGTCCCCGATCCGCGCGTGCCGAGCGGCGACGTCGTGCTCAAGGGCGACGTGCCCAGCCCGGCGAATCCCCCCGCCGGGTGCTACTTCCATCCGCGCTGTCCGTTCGCGGTCGAGCGGTGCCGCCTCGAGCCGCCGGCCTTGCGTGAAGTCGCGCCCGATCACTTCGCCCGCTGTCATCTCGCCGACGAGCTCGAGCTCGATGGGGTGGGGACGGGCGAGGCGGTGGGCTAACCGCACGGGAAGAGGGGTGGCTTGACAGGTTGCGATAGTTGACGCAGAGTCGCCCACGCTTCGACCCTTCGCTCCCACGCCCCTCGTCTGGCGCGCCACCGCGGGGGGGAAGGAGGCGGTCCCCATGGCGGCGACCCGGCTCGGTGTCCTCTCCCGGCTCCTCGTCCTGATCCTTGCGCTCGCGCTCGTCATCGGCCCCCACGCGGCGTGGGCGCAGGGCAAGCCGATCCGCATCGGCGAGATCAACTCGTACAGCGGCGTCGCCACCGTCTACACCTTCCCCTATCGGGAAGGGCTGGCCATGGCGCTCAAGGAGATCAACGACGCCGGCGGCGTGCTCGGGCGCCCGATCGAGATCATCCATCGCGACGACAAGCTCAAGCCCGATGAAGCCGTGAAGGCCGCGCGCGAGCTGGTGCTGCAGGACAAGGTCGACTTCCTCGCCGGCTGCATCACGAGCGCGGTCGGCCTGGCCATCTCCGCCTACGCCAAGGACGCCAAGGTCCTCTACTTCGCCACCCACTGCCAGACCTCGCGGCTGACCTGGGACGACGGCCACCCGTACGTGGCGCACACGACGAACAACGTCAACCAGTACGTCCGCGTCGCGGCCCGGAAGGCGGCCGCGCTGCCCGTCAAGAAGTGGGCGCACATCTCGCCCGACTACGAGTACGGGCACAACATGTGGGAAGAGTTCTCGACCTATCTCAAGAAGCTCAAGCCCGACGTCCAGTTCGTCCAGCAGAACTGGCCGAAGCTCGGCGAGCCGGACCACAGCTCGTACGTCACGGCGATCCTCCAGTCCGGCGCGGACGGGCTCTTCAGCTCGCTGTGGGGTGCCCAGGAGATCGCCTTCGTCAAGCAGGCGCGTCCCTTCGGGCTGTTCGACAAGGTGAAGTTCGTCGCCCCCGCCGTGGGCAACCCCGACGAGCTCGATCCGCTCGGCAAGGAAGCACCGGTGGGCGCCATCACGACCGGCTTCGCCTGGTACGACGCCGGGCTCCAGAAGCTCCACCCCAAGCTGCTGGACTGGACCAAGCGCTACACGGAGTGGGCGAAGGCCAAGGGGCTCAAGGACCCGCAGCCCAAGCTCGGCGCCTCCTGGGGCTACGCGAGCGCCTACATCATCGCGGAGGCCATCAAGCGCGCGAAGAGCACCGACACCGACAAGGTCATCGCCGTCCTCAGCGAGGGCTTCGACATGGACTTCCCGTGGGGCAAGGTCCAGATGCGCGGCTGCGACCAGCAGGCCATCCCGCCCCAGTGGGCCAGCGTCGTGAAGCTCGACGCCCAGGGCAAGCCGTTCATCGGAGACGTCGAGGAGATCCACGGCAGGGACGTCGTGCGGAGCTGCGACGAGGTCAAGGAACTGCGCGCCGCGGCCGCCGCGAAGCAAAAGAAGTAGCGCCGGGTTTCGGGGTGGGGCGCGCCCCACCCCGGCGCCCGGCCGAGTCGATCGTGGACTGGCTGACGTCGCTCTTTCCCTGGATCACGAACGGCCCGCTCATCCTCGTGCAGGTGATGAGCGGGCTCAGCGTCGCGATGTTCCTCTTTCTCGTCTCGCTCGGGATGTCGCTCATCTTCGGCGTCATCCGCATCGTCAATCTCGCCCACGGCAGCTTCTACATGGTCGGCGCCTACCTCATGGTCACGCTGGTCGAGCTCCTGCCCGAGCGGGCGTGGGCGTTCTGGCTCGCGCTCGTGGTGGCGCCGGCCGGAGTCGCGCTGCTCGGCGGCGTCATCGAGATGGCCCTGCTCCGGCGCATCTACCATCGCGAGCCGCTCATGCAGCTCATCCTCACCTTCGGCCTCATCCTGGTCATCGGCACCCTCGTCCTCGTCGTGTGGGGCACCGACAACAAGAGCGTGTCGCGCCCCGACGTGCTGGCCGGCTCGGTGGCGTTGCTGGGCCATCCGTTCCCGGCCTACTACCTGCTCGTGCTGGCGCTGGCGCCCGTGCTGGGCCTGGGGCTGTGGCTCGTGTTCTATCGCACGCGCTGGGGCATGCTCATCCGCGCGGCGACGGTGGACCGCGAGATGCTCGGCGCCCTCGGCGTGAACGTGTCGGCGCTCTACACGCAGGTCTTCGTCTTCGGGTCGTGGCTGGCGGGATTCGGCGGCGCCCTCGCCGCGCCCACCGTGGCCGTCGCGCTCGGGATGGACGCCGACGTGCTGATCACCGCGTTCGTGGTCGTGGTCATCGGGGGCCTCGGCAGCTTCGCGGGCAGCTTCGTCGCCGCGCTGCTGGTCGGCCTGCTCCAGTCCTTCGGCATCCTGATCTTTCCCGCCGTGTCGATCGTGCTGCTCTTCGCGATCATGGCCGTCGTGCTCATCGTCCGGCCCTGGGGGCTGCTCGGGCGCCCGGAGGACGCGCACTGAGCGCGCGGGGACGGTTCGGGCTGCTCGGGTTGCTGGTCGGGCTGGCCGTGCTGCCCCTGGTCGCGCCCGCGTTCTTCGTGGTGCTCGGCATCGAGATCGCGATCGTTGCGCTGTTCGCCACCGCCTTCAATCTGCTGATGGGCTACGGAGGCATGGTCTCCTTCGGCCACGCCGCCTACTTCGCGCTCGGCGCCTACACGGCCGCGCTGCTCGCGAAGAAAGCCGGCGTGGCCATGTTGCTGGCGCTGGCCGCGGCGCCGGTGGTGGCGGGACTGGGCGCGCTGCTGTTCGGCGTCTTCATCGTGCGGCTCACCGCCACCTACTTCGCGATGCTGTCGCTGGCGTGCGGGCAGATCGTGTACACGATCATCTTCAAGTGGACCGGATTGACGGGCGGCGACAACGGCCTCCTGAACGTCTGGCCTCCGGTCCTGTTCAAGTCGCCCGTCGCCTACTACTACTTCACCCTGGCCGTGGTGGGGGCGAGCCTGCTCCTGCTGCACGCGATCGTCACCTCGCCCTTCGGCTACGCGCTGCGCGCCGTGCGCGAGAACCCCCGCCGGGCGCGGTTCGTCGGCGTGGACGTCCGGCGCCACCAGCTCCTCGCCTTCACGCTCTCGGGCGTCTTTTCCGGGCTCGCGGGCGGACTGTTCGCATTCTTCAACGGCAGCGTGTTCCCGGACTTCGCGCGCTTCGACAAGTCGTTCGAGCCGCTCGTGGTCGCGCTGCTCGGCGGGATGCACTCCTTCTTCGGGCCGCTCGCGGGCGCCGTCGGCTTCAAGCTGCTGGAGACCTTCATCGCCCGCCAGTGGCCGGTGTACTGGCCGCTCGTGCTGGGCTCGGTGCTGATCGCGGTGATCGTGCTCCTGCCCCAGGGCTTCGTGGGCCTGGTGGAGGGACGCGGGTGGCGGACCCGGCCGGCGCGCCCGAAGTAATCTTCGACGCCGTGGACACGCGGGAGGTCGTCCTCCGCACCGTCGGTCTGAAGAAGCACTTCGGCGGCGTCCAGGCCGTGAACGGGGTGGATCTCGTGGTGCCCGAGGGCGACGTGCGCGCGATCATCGGCCCCAATGGGGCCGGCAAGACGACGCTCTTCAACCTGATCACGGGTGACCTGCGGCACGACTCGGGCGAGATCTACGTGCTCGGCCGGGAAGTCACCGGCCTGCGCCCCGACCAGCTCACGCGCCACGGGATCGGACGCACGTTCCAGATCACCAGCATCTTCCGCCGCCTGACCGTGCTGGAGAACGTGCAGACGGCCCTGATGACCCGGCACCGGCGGCACTTCAACCTCTTCGTCCGCGGCGCCCGCCTCTATCGAAAAGAAGCGTTCATCCTGCTCGATCGCGTCGGGCTCACCGAGCAGGCGCCCAAGCCCAGCGGCATCCTCTCCCACGGCGATCAGCGACGGCTGGAGCTGGCCATCGCGCTCGCGGGCGAGCCGAGCCTGCTCCTGCTCGACGAGCCCACGGCGGGGATGGCCCCGCGCGAGCGCCACGAGATGATGTCGCTCGTGGCCAAGATCGCGGACGACACGCGACTGACGGTGGTGTTCACCGAGCACGACATGGACGTGGTGTTCGCGGCCGCGCGCCGGATCAGCGTGCTGCACCAGGGCGCCGTGATCGCGGAGGGCACGCCGGCCGAGGTGCGCGCCAATACGGAGGTGCAGCGGGTGTACCTCGGGGTGCCGCCCGCCGGCGACCGCGCGGGGTCCGCGATGGCGGGCCGCGCCCTGCGGATGCGGCCGTGACCGCGCTGCTCGAGCTCGGTCACGTCGAGACGTATTACGGCGACAGCCACATCCTCTTCGACCTCTCGCTCGAGGTCGGGACGGGCGAGGTCGTCTGCCTGCTCGGGCGCAACGGCGCGGGCAAGACCACGACCGTCCGCAGCATCATCGGCCTGACCCCGCCGCGCGCAGGACGCATCACGTTCCGCGGTCACGACCTCGTCGGCTTGCCGCCCTTCCGCATCGCGCGCCTGGGCATCGGCTACGTTCCCGAGAACCGGCGCATTTTCCCGAACCTCAGCGTCGCCGAGAACCTCGAAGTCGCGCGCAAGGCCGGCGGCAACGGCGCCACCCCCTGGACCGAGGGCCGGGTGTGGGAGCTGTTCCCGCATCTCCGAGATTTGCGGCACCGGCCGGCCGGTCGACTGAGCGGCGGCGAGCAGCAGATGCTCACGATCGCGCGCACGCTGATGGGAAGCCCGGAGCTGCTGCTCCTCGACGAGCCGTCCGAGGGGTTGGCGCCCCTCGTCGTGCAGATGCTCCGCGAGCAGCTTACGCGACTGAAGGCGAGCGGTCTCACCATCGTGCTCGCCGAGCAGAACGTCCACTTCGTCAGCGACCTGGGCGATCGCGTCTACATCCTCGAGAACGGCGCGGTCCGCTACCATGGCCCGATGGCCGACTTCCTGGCCGACGCGGAGATCCGGCGCGCGTATCTCGCCGTCTGATCTCGCCGAGATGAACCTCAAAGGGATGAGTGACGACGAGCTCCGGCGTGAATTGAAGAAGTTCGCGAAAGACATGGTGATGGAAGGGCGCCGGACGCTCGTCCGCTCACAAGAGCCGAACGTCGTCGAGGTCGTCGCCGGCCGGGTGATCGAAAGCATCATGCTCATGGTCGAGGAGCTTCCCGTCGAGCGCCGGGCCTGGGCGATGGCGGTCGTCGCGGAGGAGATCCTGATCGACCGCCTGCGCGCCACCAGCCGGGTGAGCCCGGGGGAGCGCCGGAATTGAGCGAGCGGTCAGTGCGAGCGGATGAAGCTCGACACGTCGTCCAGCACCGGCGGGGACGCCTGCCACATCGGAAAGAGCGCCAGGACGATGCGCCGGTGACCCACCCTGGGGTAGATCACCGTCTCCACGCGGCCGCCGCGCTCGCGGATGCGCGCGGCCAGGCTCGTGGTGTTGTGCAGGCTGACGACGTCGTCGGCGTCGCCGTGCAGCAGCAGCACCGGCGGCTTGTCGGCGCCGGCGAAGTTGATCGGCTGTGACGCCGGCCACCGCTCGGGCGGACCGAACACCGGTCTGAGGTCGGCGGCGAGCGGCAGGAAGTCGTACAGGCCGGCCAGCCCGATCGCGCCGCGGACCGAGCCGGGTGCCACGCCGGCCGCGCGTAGATAGCGCTCGTCGAGCGCCAGCAACACGGCGATGTGCCCGCCGGCGGAATGACCCATCACGTAGATGCGGTTGGGATCGCCCCCGACGTCCCCCGCGTGTTCACGCACCCATTTCACGGCCGCGGCGGCGTCCTCGACGAACGTGGGGAACTGGACGTCGGGGTAGAGCCGGTACGACGGCACCACACCGACGTAGCCGCGCGAGGCCAGCGCCGTCCCCGCGAACCGATACTCCGGCCGCGATCCCGCCTGCCAGAACCCGCCGTGGAAGAAGATCACGATCGGTGCCGCGCTCATGCGCACGAGCGGCGCGTAGACGTCGAGCTGCTGACGGGGCGCGTCGCCGTAGCGCACGTCCCTCCAGGCTTCGATGCCGTCGCGGTCGCCGACCGCGTTGAGCACCTGGAGCGCCGAGCACGACACGCTGAGCACGACGACGGCGGCGAGCAGCAGGACGCGCCAGCTGGAGGCGGACGACACGCTCATGCACCCGAATGTACGGCCACCGACACCGATTCGGATCGACAAAGGCGCCGGCAGCCGCCCGGGGGCGTTGGGCTCAGAGGGTGTGAGGGAATTCGAGGCGCGCCACGGCTCCCGCCGCGGCGCAGCCGAGTGTAAGAGGCGGGGGGGCGGTGATCGAGGAGCGCCCCGGGGTCGAGGGGCGCCACGGCTTCGCCGGGGTGCCCCGAGCGAGGGGGGGTATGGGGGGCCATGTCGGGGCCCCCCATGTACTCAGATGTGGCCGCGGTGAACCAGGTACTCCGCGACCAGGATGGCGCCCTTGGCCGCGCCCATCTTCGTGTTGTGGCTCACCAGCACGTACTTGATCCCGTTCGGCAGCGTGGGGTCCGCGCGCACGCGCCCGACGCTGGTGGTCATGCCGCCCTCGCGGTCGCGATCCAGGCGCGGCTGCGGGCGGAACGGATCCTCGCTCACGTCGATCAACGCCCTCGGACTGGACGGCAGCCGGAGGTCGAGGAACGCCTTGCCGTAACCGCGGAGCGCCTGCTTGGCCTCGTCCACCGTGGCCGTCTTCTTGAGCGACACGTACACGGCCTCGGTGTGCGCTTCCAGCACGGGCACGCGCGTGCAGGTGGCCGAGACGCGAAACGCCGCCGGCTCGACGGTGTCGCCGGCGATCACGCCGAGGATCTTCCGGGTCTCGGTCTCGACCTTCTCTTCCTCGTTCGGGATGTAGGGCACGACGTTGTCGATGATGTCGAGCGCCACCACGCCCGGAGACCGGCCGGCGCCGGAGACGCCTTGCATGGACGTCATGATCACGTTCTGGACGCCAAACGCCGCGTCGAGGGGCTTGAGCGTCATGGCCAGCCCCATGGTCGTGCAGTTGGGCACCGGCGTCACGAAGCCGTTCCAGCCCCGGGTCCGCTTCTGCACGGCGATGAGCCGATCGTGATCCAGGTTCACGCCCGGGATGAAGATGGGAACGTCCGGCTCGTACCGGAAGGCGGACGCCGTCGAGACGACCGCGGTGGTCTTGGCGTACAGCGGCTCCAGCTCCCGGGCGGCGTCGGACTCGACGGCGGAGAACACGATGTCGAGCGCGCTCGCGTCGAGCTTCGCGGCGTCCTGCACCGGCATGCGCGCGAAGGTCGGATCGAGCGGCTCCTGGCCGTACCAGCGGAACGCCCCGCCGGCGTCGGTGATCGCGTCCGTGTACGTCTTGCCGGCGGAGCGCTCGGACGCGGCGAGCGCCGTCACGTCGAACCAGGGATGGTTGGCGAGCGCGGCCAGGAACTGTTGACCCGCGACCCCGGTTGCGCCGATCACCGCCACTTTCTTCCGCGTCATCGTCTCTCCTCCGTCTCATCACTCTAGGCCAGCCCCCCGGCGGGCGTACAGGCCTTTTGAAAGCCCGGCGGTCAGCGGCGCCAGGGCCCGTTCGTCGTCAGCTCGCGACCGTTCGTCCGTTTTCAGCGGCCGGCGCCTCCGGCGCATGCGACGATCCGCGTGACATGGCGACACCGGCGCTCGAAGCCCGCGACCTTCGCAAGGCCTTCGGCGATCTCGTGGCCGTGGACGGCGTCTCGTTCACCCTCGAGCGCGGACAGCTCCTCGGGCTGCTCGGACCGAACGGCGCCGGCAAGACCACCACGGTGTCGATGATCGCCGGGCTCGTCGCGCCCGGCACCGGCGAGGTGCTCGTCGACGGCAATGTCCTGGCCGGCGACGTCGATCCGGCCAAGCGCCGGATCGGTCTCGTCCCGCAAGATCTGGCGCTCTACGACGAGCTGACCGCGCGCGACAACCTCCGCTTCTTCGGCGCCCTCTACGGCCTGCGTGGTCCCGAGCTCGAGCGCGCCATGACGGCTGCGCTGGAGCTGGTGGGCCTCGCCGATCGCGCGCGCGACCGGGTACAGACGTACAGCGGCGGCATGAAGCGCCGGCTCAACCTCGCGGCGAGCCTGCTGCACGACCCCGACATCCTCCTGCTCGACGAGCCCACCGTGGGCGTCGATCCGCAGAGCCGCCACGCGATCTTCGAGAACCTCGAGCTGCTCAAGCGGCGAGGCAAGGCGCTGCTCTACACCACGCACTACATGGAAGAAGCCGAGCGCCTCGCCGACCACATCGTCGTGATCGATCACGGCAGGGTGATTGCCGCCAACACGCTGGCCGGGCTCCACGCCGAGCACCCGGGCGCCGGCGACCTCGAGAGCCTGTTCCTCGCGCTCACCGGACGGAGGCTGCGCGACTGATGGCGCTCACCGCGCTCGTCGCGATGGTCCGCAAGGATCTCCAGATCTTCTTCGGCGACCGGCGGGCGCTCATCATGAGCTTCGCGGCGCCCATCGCGATCGCCTCGTTCTTCGGCGCGATCTTTCCGGGCGGGGGCGGCTCCGGCGAGCCCGCGCGCATCCCCCTGCGCGTCGTGGACGGCGACGGCAGCGCGATCGCCAGGGCCATCGTCGCCGGCGTGCAGGCGGACGGGAATCTCAAGGCCACCGTCAGCGTCGAGACGGACGCGCGGGACGCGGTGCGGCGCGGCAACGCCACCGTGGCCGTGATCATCCCGAAGGGGTTCGGCGACGCAGCCGGCGCGGCGTTCTTCGGCGGGCGGGACAAGCCCCGGCTCGAGCTGCTCTACGACCCCTCGCACGGCGCCGAGCTCGCCATGGTGCGCGGGATCCTGACCGAGCACGTCATGCGCGCGCTGGCGCCGCCGGGCTTCAGCCTGCCCTACCGCGTCCGGGAAGAGGCCGTGGTGGCGCGCGCGAATGCCAAGTACAACGGCTACGCTCACTCGTTCGCGGGCATGGGGGTGCAGTTCCTCCTGTTCGCGGCCGTCGACCTCGGCATCGGGATCCTTCTCGAGCGCCAGCGGGGTCTGTGGAAGCGGTTGCGGAGCGCGCCGGTCTCGCGGCACACGCTGCTCGCCGGCAAGGCCACGAGCGGCACGGTCATCGCGCTGCTGACGCTGCTCGTCTCGTTCGCCTTCGCGATGCTGGTCTTCGGCGTCCGCATCGAGGGCAGCGTGCTCGGCTTCCTGGCCGTCGCCATCGCGTGCTCCTTGATGGCGGCGACGTTCGGCCTGTTCCTCGCGGCGCTCGGCAACACGCCCGGGGCCACGCGCGGCGTCGCCATCCTGGCCACGCTGCTCATGGTGATGCTCGGCGGCGCCTGGGTCCCGACCTTCGTCTTCCCGGCCTGGCTCCAGCAGCTCACCGTCGTGGTGCCCACGCGGTGGGCGGTGGATGGCTTCGACGGCATGACGTGGCGGGGACTCGGTCTGAGCGCCGCCGTCGCGCCGACGCTGGTGCTCCTCGGCTTCGCCGCGCTGTTCGGCGCGCTCGCGGTGGTGCGCTTTCGGTGGGAGGAGCGGTAGGCGCCGGACTATTCCTTGTACGCCCTGCCGCGTAGAATAGCTGCCGCGAGCGCCAACGGATCCTGAATCGAAGCCTCCGTAGGAGGGCCGTCATGACCAAAGCGTCGCAACCATCCCAGGCGTCCGGTGCGAGCCGCCCCGTGGCCCAGGTGGGTCAAGATCCGCGGCTCGTTGCGTTCGGTCAGGACGTTCGTCGTCACGCCCTCATGCCCGGCTGGGACTTCCAGGGGGTGCAGTCGAACGAGCCGATCCCGGCCGAGCAGGCGTATCGCTGGAGCTGGACCGAGGTCCTTCGTCCGATGATGGTGAAGGCCTACGACCTCGTGGATCCGGTCAAGGCCGAGCGGCGCAACCTGATCATGGTCAACCCTGGCCTGCAGCGCGCGGCCACCACGCAGACGCTCATCGCCGCGGTGCAAGGTGTCCTGCCGGGCGAGATCGCGCCCGCGCATCGCCACACCGCCGGTGCCCTGCGCTTCACGATCGAGGGCCGCGGCGCGCTCACGAACGTCGACGGCGAACCGTGCGCCATGGATCCGGCGGCGCTGATCCTCACGCCCCAGTGGTGCTGGCACGACCACGCCAACGAGACCGATCAGCCGGTGATCTGGCTCGACGTCCTCGACGTGCCGTTCGTCATGGGACTCAACCAGTGGTTCTGGGAGCCGTTCCCGCACGAGACCCAGCCTCGCTCCCGGCCCCGCGGCGCCAACTTCAAGCGGTTCGGCGCCGGCATCGTCCGGCCGGTCGGCCCGCGCGTCCACGACGGGCCCTCGC
Organism: Methylomirabilia bacterium; assembly: GCA_041492755.1. Classification (GTDB taxonomy): domain Bacteria; phylum Methylomirabilota; class Methylomirabilia; order Rokubacteriales; family CSP1-6; genus JBGPXN01. The sequence goes on from JBGPXN010000080.1 coordinate 17,505, forward strand.
CGCTCCTGGTCTATCCGTGGGACCGAACCGAAGCCGCGCTCCGCGCGCTGGCCGAGCTGGAGGAGGGCGACGGCGGGGTCACGGTCGAATACAACAATCCCCTGACCGGTGGCCCCGTGCTTCCCACCATCGCCTGCTACGCGCAGATGCTGCGCCCATGCGGACTGACCCAACCCCGCCGGACGAACGCGAGCGCGATCCTGCACGTCGTCCGCGGCCGCGGCCGGACCATCGTGGGTGACCAGAAGCTCGAGTGGGAGACGGGCGACGTCCTCGCTATTCCGCACTGGACCTGGGTGCAGCACGAGAACGGCTCGACCACGGAGCCGGCCTTCCTCTTCAGCTCGACCGACGTGCCGATCCTCCAGGCCTTCGGCATCCATCGCGAGGAGGTCGCCGGGGGCGCCCGGCGATGAAGTTCGGGCTCAACTTTTTCCCCTCGTTCCGATCGTCGGATGCCACCACCGCGGCGTATTTCGACCAGTGCCTCCGGCTGGCGGAGCGCGCCGACCAGCTCGGATTCAACTCGGTCAAGACGGTCGAGCACTACTTCTTCGACTACGGCGGGCACTCGCCGAATCCCGTCGTGCTCCTGTCCGCGGTCGCCGCGCGCACCCGGCATATCCGGCCGATCACCGGCGCGGTCATCCCGGCCTTCAACAACCCGATGAAGCTGGCTGCCGAGCTGGCCGCGCTGGACAACATCAGCAACGGCCGCCTCGATGCCGGCTTCGGGCGCGCGTTCATCCCCAAGGAGTTCGACGCGTTCGGCGTGAGCATGGAGGACAGCCGCGCCCGCTTCGAGGAAGGGCTCGACATCGTCATCAAGCTCTGGACCCAGGACCGGGTGTCCTACGACGGCACGTTCCACAAGCTCCGCGACATCCACCTGATGCCGCGCCCCGTCCAGAAGCCCCACCCGCCGATCTGGGTCGCTGCGGTCGCCTCGATGGACTCTTTCGTCTGGGCGGGCGAGCACGGCTTCAACTTGATGATCGTGCCGTACGCGGGCGACATGCGGAAGGTGAGGGACATGGTGCGCGCCTACCGCGACGCCTGGCGTGGCGCCGGCCACCCGCCGGGAGCGGAGCAGGTCCAGAGCTCGCTGCACTGTTACCTGGCCGAGACCCACCGGGAGGCTGTCGAGGGCGCCCGGCCGCGCGTCGAACGGTACATCGACGTCTTCGGAGAGGCCGTGAGCTCGTGGGCGGGCCACCAGGCGGGGCAGTACGCCGGCTACGACAAGATGCTCGACTCCATCGCCCGGACCACGGTCGAGTCGATGCTGGAGGGCAAGCAGGCGCTGATCGGAACGCCGGACGACGTGGTGGAGCAGCTCGAGTACCACCGTGAGCTCTTCGGCGAGATCGAGCCCTCGATGCAGATCAACTTCGGAGGAACCAGCGACACGGAAGCCTTCCGGACGCTCGAGCTGTTCGCCGAGCGCGTCATGCCGCGGTACGCGAGCCGCTGAAACGCTCGGCGCGTAGACAGGCACCCATGGGCCTTCGACGGTCGCCCTCCCCGCCGTGCTAACCCGCGCGCTGGTGTGGTGTAGCAACGTGCGGGAGGAGGAGCCGACCGACTCGCAACCGCGCGTCACAACAGGGGCGGCCGGCCGGCGCCCCCCTCAGGCCCCGGCGTGCTGGACCGCGCCACCCGCCTCGCGCGTGCTACTCAGTTGTGGCGAATAGGAAGTTAGCCCTCTCACCGCCTGAGTCCACATGGGAGCGGAGCGAGTAGTGCGCCGCGCCTGATTACGCTTGCTCTCTCAGATGTCCGGCAAGCCGTCGCGCCTGAAAGAGCGCAGCCATATGCAGCATGATGAAAATGGGCACAAGGTATGCCGGGATGACCACGAGTGGCAACTGTGCCATCGGGCCAGTCGTGATCTCCCCGGCGACCCCGACAGCGAGGCCCGAGCTGAGTGCCCCGGTGCCAACGGCCACGACGAGGTCCAACACCCCGAGCGCATTCCACACCACGAAGGTCTTGCTGGCCGCGAAGCTGGGTTGTCGGATGAGGGCGACTAGTATCCAAGGCGCGGTGACTCCGATCGCGATATCACCAAGCCCCGCGGGCCAAGCGAAGATGCCAGGCAACACCCCGTGCGTATAAAGGGCCAGAAACCCCAGCCCGGCGAACCTCCACGCTTGTATCCCCGCAATGAGACGGAGGTCAGCCGCCAGGACAAATTCGCGGAACGGACGCGACAACCAGAACCCGGCGAAAAACACGATGATGGGCGCCATGACCCCGATCAGGATCGGCAGTGGCGGCGTCCCGGGCGGTGTGACGAACGCCCCACCCGCGCCCAACAGAATGACAAGCGTGAACCAGATGGCAAGCACGACTGCGACGACCGACTTTATGCCCGGAACGACTGGCGACCTCGGCTGGGTGGAACGCGACAGGACAGCGTCTGACATGGTGTCTCCCTCTTGAGCCGGTCGCGCTGGCAGACGCGCGAGGGTCCCGGGATCACGAGTTAGCGGCGATCAGACGGATCGTCATGGACAATCGGGAACGCTTCTTGGGGAGATGGCATGAGTACTTCGGTGGAGCGAGCTGAAGTGCTGGCGGTCGACGTGTCGTGCACGAAGGACACGTTGAGCGTTGCCCTTTCTGACGGAAGGACCGTCACGGTTCC
>JBGPXN010000055.1:0-26456 GCA_041492755.1 Methylomirabilia bacterium
CTGATGGACGCGCTCGGGCAGCGCGCGGATCGCATCCGGATGATCGGCGTGCACCACGAGCAGGTGGCCGGCTACATGGCGGACGCCTACTACCGCGTCGCGCACCGGCCGGCCGCGACGTTCACGTCGTGCGGGCCCGGCTCCGTCAACCTGACCATCGCGCTGGCCTGCGCGATGATGGACTCCTCCGCGCTCGTGGCCATCACCGGCAACGTGCCGACCCCGCAGTTCAACCGCGGCCCGTTCCAGGAGACGTACCGTCACCACCAGGCCGACTTTCCCTCCGTCATCCGCCCGTACGTGAAGCGCAGCTTCCAGGTGCCGCGCCCCGAGATGCTGCCGCTCGCGCTCCGGCAGGCGTTCAAGACGGCCGTGACGGGACGGCCGGGCCCGGTGAACGTGGACGTGCCGCTGGACGTATTCGTCGAGGACGCGCCGGGCGTGACCGTGCCGGACCCGGAGGCGTGGTGGCACGGGATCGACCGCCGTCCCGGCCCGTCGCCCGAGATCGCGCGCCGCGCGCTCGACTTGCTGATGGGCGCCGAGCGGCCCGTGATCCTCGTCGGCAACGGCGCGGCGCTATCGGAAGCGGCCACCGAGGTGCGGCGGCTCGCCGAATTGCTGGGCGCCCCCGTCGCCAACACCCCGCAGGGCGCGGGCGTCATGCCGGCCGACCATCCGCTCGCGGTCGGCGTGGTCGGGCGCAACGGAACGTATCCCGCGAACCAGGCCACGCGTCAGGCCGACGTGCTGCTGGCGCTCGGCGCCCGCTTCGACGACCGGGTGAGCAGCGGCTGGATCCCCGGCTACACGTTCACGATTCCGCCCACCAAGCTGGTCCAGGTCGACGTCGATCCGGAGGAGATCGGCCGCAACTATCCGGTCCACCTCGGCGCGCCCGCGGACGTGAAGACGTTCCTGCGCGCGGTGCTGGCGCTGGCCGAGGCCGGCGGCGCGCGCAACGGGCACGACGCCTGGCGCGAGCAGGTGAGCGCGTGGCAGCGCGACTGGGTGCAGTTCAACGAGCGCCGCTACCGGCCCGATGCGGTGCCGCTGCAGCCCGAGCACGTCGTTCGCACCCTGCGGCAGGTGGTGCCGCGGGACGGCATCGTGCTCGTGGACGTCGGCGTGCACCACAACTGGGTCGTCCAGCAGTGGCCGGTCTATCAGCCGCAGACGCTGCTCCAGTCGTGGGGCTTCGCGGCCATGGGCTTCGCCGTCGGCGGCGTGCTGGGCGCGAAGCTCGCGGCGCCCGATCGGCGCGCCATCGCCGTCTGCGGCGACGGCGGGTTCCTCATGACGTCCAACGCCGTCGCCACCGCGGTCGAGTACGGGATCCCGGTGACGTGGGTGGTCTGGAACAACTCCGGCTACGTCTCCATCCGGGATCTCCAGAAGGGCGCCTTCGGCAAGGAGACGACGACGATGTTTCATCGCGAGGCGACCGGCGAGCCGTTCTCGCCGGACTACGCGATGCTCGCGCGCGCGTGCGGCGCCGAGGGTATCCGCGTCACCACGCCCGGTGAGCTGGGCGACGCGCTGGCCGCCGCCGTCCGCTCCGACCGTCCGACGGTCGTGGACGTCGCGGTCGACGTGACGCCGCCCATCGCGACCGGCACGTGGCAACTCCCGCCGCTGGCGTACCCGGAGCCGAACTATCCGGCGCTGCTGGCGCAGCCGGGGATGCGCTGATGCCGATCTACGAGCTGACGTTCCTGTGGGGGGTGGGGCCGCGAGTGGAGGAAGCCGCCGTGGACCACATCAAAGGATTTTCGTACCCGGCGCCCTACGAGGACTCGAAGCTCAAGCCGGGGCGCTCCGAGCGTTGGGGGTATCGGGGGCCAGGTCGGGGCCCCCGATGATCTCAGGTCGGGTTCAACTCTTCGCGATCGTCGTCGTTACTTCTTCGCGGCCAGGCTGGTCCCCGCCGATCGCAGCTCTTCGCAGGCGCGGGCCACGCGGGCGGCCATGCCGGTCTCGGCCGCTTTGCCCCACGTCCGCGGGTCGTAGGCCTTCTTTTCGCCGACCCCGCCATCGACCTTGAGCACGCCGCTGTAGTTCTTCATCATGTGCTCGACGATCGGGCGCGTGAAGTCGTACTGGGTGTCGGTGTCGATGTTCATCTTGACCACGCCGTAGTCCAGCGTCTCCCGGATCTCCTCGAGCAGCGAGCCGCTGCCGCCGTGGAACACGAGGTCGAACGGCTTGGGCCTGCCGACCTTTTTCCCCACGGTGTCCTGGATCGTCTTGAGCACGGGCGGACGCAGCTTGACGTGCCCGGCCTGGTAGACGCCATGCACGTTGCCGAACGTGGCGGCGAGGAGATAGCGGCCGTTCTCCCCGGTCCCCAGCGCTTCCGCGGTGAGCAGCGCGTCTTCGGGCGTGGAGTACAGCTTCTCGTTGATCTCGCCGACGACGCCGTCTTCTTCACCCCCGACGACCCCGATCTCGACCTCGAGGACGATCTTCGCCTTTTTGCACTCGGCCAGGAGATCCTTCGCGATCTCGAGGTTTTCCTTGAGGCTGACCGCCGAGCCGTCCCACATGTGCGACTGGAACAGGGGCGGCTGGCCGCGCTTGACCCGCTCCTGGCTGATCTTGATGAGGGGCCGCACGTACTTGTCGAGCCTGTTCTTGGGGCAGTGGTCGGTGTGGAGCGCGATGTTGATTGGATACCTGGCCGCGACCACGTGGGCGTACTCGGCCAGCGCCGAGGCCCCCACGGCCATGTCGTCGACCTTGGAGCCGGAGAGGTAGGACGCGCCGCCGGTGGAGACCTGGATGATGCCGTCGCTGCCCGCGTCGGCAAACCCTCGCAGGGCGGCGTTCAGGGTCTGCGATGAGCTCACGTTGATGGCCGGATAGGCGAAGGCGCCCGCCTTGGCCCGATCGAGCATCTCCGCGTAGACCTCAGGGGTGGCGATGGGCATGTCGTTGCTCCTTTCCCGCGGCGGGGCCGCAACGGGCTTAGATCTTACCCCAAACGCCGCGGATTGAGGTCGCGGACGTGAAGACGTTCCTGCGCGCGGTACTCGCGGGAGGCCGGCGGCGCGCGGAACGGGCACGACGCGTGGCGGAGCCGGGTGGGCGCGTGGCAGCGCGACTGCGCGCAGTTCAACGAGCACCGCTATCGGCCGGACGCGGTGCCAGTTCAGCCCGAGCCCCTCGTTCACACGCTACGGCAGGTGGTGCCGCGGGACGGCATCGTGCTCGTGGACTCGGTGTGCGCCGAATTACCCGGCGCTGCTGGCGCAGCCGGGGACGCCGCGACCCTGACCGATCACGCCGTTTGCGCTCGCACGGAACGGGCGGCGGTCCGCCGATCCGAGCGCCGCAACAGCAGGGCGAAGAGCATGACGTGGGTCACGTAGAGGGCGGGCACCGCAAAGGTTGGAATGTACCAGGCCGAGCCCAGGTGCGGTCCCACGCCTCGGCTCGTGCCCTGGTAGAAGGCGTAGAGCAGATCGACGGTCCCGACGATATTGGCGAGCCAGGTCAGGGCAAGCGCCAGCGGCCATCGGTAGTGGAGAGCCAGGATTGCCAGGAGGGCAAGCAGCCCTGCCACGAGATCGCCGTAGGCGGCGGGCTTCGCGAAGGCGGGCGTCAGAGTCGGGGCAACGACCGCTGGAACCAGAAATACCAGACCCAGGTGACGGAAGGCATGGAGGAAGAGCAACGGGACCAACGCGTCGTGGAGCGGCATCGCGGCCAGGCGCGGCGCCACGTACCACTTCGCGATGAGCCCATAACCGATCAGGCTGAGCACGAACTGGACCCCGAAGATCTGAAAGCCATCCATGTTTCACTCCTCAGGCGTGACGCGGGCCTCGCACGCAGCGAGCCTGGCCGCGAGGAAGGTCTGCTCGCGCGCGTTGTCGGCAAGCTCGAGCGCCCGGCGGTATTCGGCGGCCGCCTCCGGCCACCGGCCGAGCAGACGGAGGAAATCGGCGCGGGCGGCGGGCAAGAGGTGATACCGCCGCAGGGCTGAGGTGTCGATCGCGTCGAGGGCGGCCAGCCCGGCCTCCGGCCCCTGCGCCAGCCCGATCGCCACCGCGCGGTTCAGGTCGACCACCGGCGACGGCGCGACGTTGGCAAGCGCGCGGTAGAGCCTGACGATCTCGGACCAGTCCGTCGCCTCCCAGCGGGCCGCGCGCGCGTGGCAGCCGGCGATGGCCGCCTGCAACTGGTACGGGCCGGCGCGGTCCATCGGGCCGGCGCGTTCGAGGCAGGTGAGGCCGGCGGCGATGCGCGCCTGGTCCCAGCGCGAGCGATCTTGATGCTCGAGCAGGACGAGGTTGCCGTCGGCGTCGGTACGCGCCGCCGCGCGCGAGGCCTGCAGCTCCATCAGCGCGAGCAGGCCCAGGACCTCGGGCTCGCGGGGCATCAGGTCGGCGAGCATGTGGCCGAGCCGGAGCGCGTCCTCGCAGAGATCGTGCCGGACCAGCGCGTCGCCGCTGTGCGCGGCGTAGCCCTCGTTGAAGATCAGGTAGAGGACCGCGAGCACGGCCGGCAGGCGCGCGGACAGCTCGGCGCCTTCGGGCACCTCGTAGGGTAGGGCGCGGTCGCGAATCGTGCGCTTGGCGCGCACGAGACGCTGGGCGATCGTCGGCTCGGGCACCAGGAAGGCACGCGCGATCTCCGGCGTCGTGAGACCGCCCACCAGCTTCAGCGTGAGCGCGACGTGGCTGTCGGCGGGCAGACCCGGATGACAGCAGGTGAAGATCAGCCGCAGGCGGTCGTCGGGGATCGCGTCGGGATCGTTCACGTCAGGGCTCTCATCTATCGCCCCGAGCGCGGTCTCGTAGGCGAGGGCGTCGGCACGCGCACCGGCGCGCCGTTGACGGCGCAGGTGATCGAGCGCGCGCCGCCGTGCCGTCGTCAGGAGCCACGCTCCGGGGCGGTCCGGCGGTCCGGTCGCGGGCCAGTGCTCGAGCGCCTGCTCGAACGCCGCCTGGACGATCTCCTCCGCCGCGTCGATGTCGCGCACGATCCGGAGCACGGACGCGACGATACCCGCGTACTCCTCGCGGAATGCGTCGGCGACCCGCGCGTGCACGCTGCCGTCGGCCGCCTGTCCGTGGTCAATCGAGGCCACGGGCAGATGGTACTCGATGCGCGGCGCGTCCTCTCTGCGGAGGCGTCGCGTTCGCGACGGCGCCGAGATGGTTACATCTGCCAGATCGGTCGCACCTCGATGAAGTCGCCGTCCCGGAGCGGGATCTTCTTCGCCCACTCGACGGCTTCCGGCTTGGCATCGCACTCGATCAGGTAGAACCCGCCGAGAGCTTCCTTCGTCTCGGCGAACGGCCCATCCATGACCTGGCGCTGGCCGGCTTTGAAGTGGACGCGGCTGCCATCGCTGTCGGGGCGAAGCCGCTCGCCCACGACCACCTTGCCGGCCGCTTGCAGCTCGTCGGCAAAGCGCCGGTGTCCTGCCACGATGGTCTCCATCTCCGCCCTCGTGCCTGGCGGCGCGGACTTGTCAGAGCAGATCAGCAGCATGTAGCGCATGGGGTTTCCTCCCGCCCTCATTTCCTCGACAGAGGTCCGTCTTGGTGACGCGCCCCCGGTCGTCGATCTGGAGACCACGTCACCTATTACGACGCCGATGACCCCCCGAAATCGACACTCGTGCGACAACCGAGGGACGCAGCGCTCGTCGCCGGCGCGGCGGCACGCCCGCTGACGCGTGGGCGACTCAGACTATGGAAGGCTCACGGGAGGAGATCAGCGACGGCGATGGCGCAGCCGGGAGCGATGATCGGCGTAACGGTAGCCGGGGGCCGCAGCGTCTCGATCCTGCGATAGCACCAGCCATAGACTGTTGCTGGCGCGACTTCCGGCTCCCGATAGACTTCGAGCGCACCATGGACGACATCGAGGATCCAGTAGTCGGCAATGCCCGCGCGGGCGTAGAGGCCCGTCTTCGTCTGCCGATCCGTCCGGTAGGTGCTATCAGCGATCTCGACAACGAGCACGGCGTGTGTCGGATGCGCGTCTCGATAGGAGGTTGGATCGCCCGGGACCACGGCCACATCCGGTTCGGGCTCCGAGTCATCATCGAGCGCGATCGGAAGCTGCGAGTCGATCTGCCAGTCATCGCCGAGCGCTTTGCGGAGCGCCGCCAGCACTCGCCGGATCGCGGTGGCGTGGCGACTTCCTTGGGGTTCGCGAACGACGAGCAGGCCGTCGAGCAGCTCCAGGCGTTCGCCGGGCTGAAATACGCCAAGTTCGATCAGGCGCTCGTATTCCACGCGTCTCCAACGTCGGAGTCGCGGTAGGGAGCTCACCGTCAGTGCCATCGATCCGGAGCGTAGCGAGTCGCCATTCAGCCGTCAATGTCTGCGAATCCAGACACCACGGCGGAGTCGGCGCAGGTCAGCAGCACCCGCCCAAGATGCCCGCCCGCGCGCCCGGCTTCGCCCGATCCGGCAGCCATCCCCACGGCCGTGGCCCGAAGTCCGGCATGAACACCTGTCCGCGTTTCAGCGTCACGTGCGGCGTGAACGCGCGGTTCGCGCGCAGGCCCGAGCCCAGGATGTCGTAGACCATCCAGTCGCCGTCTTGCAGGTCGAGCACCGAGATGTCGGCCTGGCGCCCGACCTCCAACTTCCCCAGCCGCTGCTCGGCGCCGATGGCCTTTGCTGGGTTTGCGGTGCACATGGTCACCACTTGCGGCAGCGTGAAGCCGAGGGCCAGGAAGCGCGTCATCATCTCCGTCATGCTGTGCACGGTGTTGAGCCGGCCGGGGACGGTGAGGTCGGTGCTGATGCAGTGCGGGAGCAGGCCCTGGTCGATGATCTTGCGGCCGACGTCGAAGCTGAAGTTCATCCGGCCGTGCGCGGTGTCGAACCAGACGCCGCGATCGTTCGCCTCGCGGGCTTCGGGCACGAGCTTGCCGTTGCCGTCGAGGACGCCGCCGGGGTTCGGCGTGAAGTAGTGGGTGAGGATGTCGCCCGGCTCCAGCAGCGAGAGCAGCGGGTGGATGACCTTCGGGTCGTAGCGCTTCTCGGTGTCGCCGATGTGGACCATGAGCTTGATGCCCGCTTCGCGCGCCGCCTTCCGGGCCAGCTTCGGCATCTCCATGCCCATGATCTCGAGCGCGGGCGACACCATGCGCGCCTTGATTCCCGCGATGAGCCCCTTGTGCTCGGTCGCCACGCGGATCGTGTCGTCCACCTTCACGCTGCTCTCGGCGATGATGTCCGGCATCGTCGCCAGCCCGGTCTGGCAGATGTGCAGGAACGGGATGATCTCGGTGTGGCAGTGGGGAATGATGTGCTTGGGAAACGCGGCGAAGGTGGCCGGCCCCGCGCTGCCGGCGTCGACGATCGTCGTGACGCCGGCGTAGACGCCGCCGAGGTCCGGATTCACCCCCGTGCGGTTCACGCCCTCGAAGACGTGGGCGTGCAGGTCGATCAACCCGGGGGTGACGATCTTGCCGCCGACTTCGATCACCCGCGCCGCCTCGGCCGGCGCGATGCCCGCCGCGATGCGCGCGATCTTTCCGTTCTCGACCGCGACGTCCATGACGCCGTCGAGCCCGCTCGACGGGTCCACGACCGTTCCGCCCTTCAGCACGAGATCGAACATGCCCGGCCTCCTCGGATCTTTTCGTGCGCCCGTTGTCGTCTGCCGCTATGTGCCTTCGCGAAGACCAAGATACGCCTCCTGGATGCGCGACTGCTGGCGAAGGACGGCCGGCGCGCCCTCGGCGACGACGCGGCCCTCCTCGAGGACGTAGGCGCGATCGGCGATCTCGAGCGCGCGCACGACGTTCTGCTCGACGAGCAGGATGGCCACGCCCTCGGCGTGGATCGCGCGGATGGTGGCGAACATGTGGTCGACCACGGCCGGCGCCAGTCCGAGCGACGGCTCGTCCAGCAGGAGCAGGCGTGGGCGCGCCATCAGCGCGCGGCCGATCGCCACCATCTGCTGCTGGCCGCCGGAGAGCGACCCCGCCCGTTGCCGCCGGCGCTCGCCCAGGATGGGAAAGAGCCCATAGACCCGATCCAGCGTCGCCGCGCGGACCCGGCGCGCCTCGGCGCGGTAGCAGCCGATCTCGAGGTTTTCCTCGACCGACATCCGCGCGAACAGCCGGCGCCCCTCCGGCACCAGCGCGATCCCATGACGGCACACGAGGTGCGACGGCACGGCCGTGAGGTCCACGCCCGCGAAACGCAACACTCCCGAGCGCGGGCGCTGAAGCCCGGCGATGGTGTTGACCAGGGTGCTCTTGCCCGCCCCGTTCGGTCCGATCACCGAGACGAGCTCGCCCTCGTCGACGACGAGCGACGCGTCCCAGACGGCCGGGGCGTCACCGTAGGCGATGGCGAGATGACGCACCTCAAGCAACGACGTGAGCCTTGCCGAGATAGACGTCGACCACGCGAGGCGCGCGCATCACCTCGCGCGGGCTGCCGGCGGCGATGACCTCACCCTCGTTCAGCACCACCACCCGGTCCGAGAGCTCGAGGACGGCCCGCATGAGGTGCTCGACGAAGAGGATGGCGACGCCGCGCCCCCGAATCTCGCGGATCAGGCCGATCGCGCTGGCGATCTCGGCGGGATTGAGTCCCGACAGCACCTCGTCGAGCAGGATCACCCGCGGCCGGCCGGCGAGCGCGCGCGCCAGCTCCAGGAACTTGCGCTCGTGCAGGTTGAGCTCGTGGGGCAGCGCCGCGGCCCGCCGCCCGAGGCCGGTGAACTCCAGCCAGCCGCGAGCCTCGGCCCGAGCGTCGCGCGGCGCGCCGCCGGCGGCGCCGAACGTCGCGGCGAGCGCCACGTTCTCGAGCGCGGTGAAGTGGGCGAACGGCCGCGGGATCTGGTACGTGCGCGAGACCCCGAGGCCGGCGATCTCGTGCGCCGGTCGTCCCGACAGCGTGACGGCACCGAGCTCGACGCGGCCTCGGTCCAGCGAGTAGTGGCCGCTGACGACGTTGATCAAGGTCGTCTTGCCGGACCCGTTCGGTCCCACGAGGCTGACGATCTCGCCCGGCCCAACGCCGAGGCTCACGCCCCGTAGCGCCTGGATCCCACCGAATGCCTTCCACACGTCGCGGCACTCGAGTCCGGCCGGCGCGCCGGCGCTGCTCTCGTGGAGCCGTTCCCCCTCGGGTGCCGCCGCGCTTTCGAGCCCCGCCACCGCCGCTGGCGCGCCGGGGACCTCGCTGGGCCGCGGGTGCGCGCCGCGCTGCGCGGACCGGTCGCTCCCGCGCCTCCAGCGAAGCTGCCGCCGCCGGCGCCAGCGCCCGAGGACCGCGGGCACCACGCCCTCGGGCAGCAGGAGGATCACCACGATCAGGACGAAGGCGACGAGCGCGCGCCCGAGAAGGGCCTGCTGGCCGCCGGTGAACGCGTAGAGCGATGCCGTGATGAGGGCGGCGCCCACCGCCGGACCGAGCCAGTGCCGCGCGCCGCCGAGCACCGACATCAGCACGACGTAGAGCGGCACCGTGATCGAGAACGTGTCGCCGACGGTGACGTAGCTCACGAACATGGCGTGGATGCCGCCGGCGACGCCCGCGATGCCGGCCGAGAGCGCGAAGGCGGCGAGCTTGTACGCAAACGTGGGCACGCCCTCGACCTCGGCGACGTCCTCGTCGTCGTGGATCGCGAACAATCCGAGCCCGAGCCGCGAGTGCGTCACCCGGTAGGCTGCGCTCACCGCGAGCACGGCCAGCCCGAGCGCGAGCAGATAGAAGGTGCCCGTGGGCGAGGCGACCAGGCGAGGCAGCGGCACGTTGCTCAGATACACGCCGGGTCCACCGTCGAGCCGCGTGTTGAGGACGATCGTGGCCAGGACGAACGTGATGGCCAGCGTGAGCAGACCGAAGAGCTCGCCGCGCAGCCGCTTCACCCGGAACACGACCGCGCCGATGCCGGCGCTGAGCAGCGCGGCCACGGCCGCGGCGACGGGGAGCGTCGCGAGAAACGGCACGCCGTAGCCGGCGGCGAGCGTCGTCGTCGTGTACATGCCGGCGCCGAAGAACGCGCCGTGCCCGAAGCTGAAGTACCCCGCGTACCCGCTGAGGATGCTCCAGCTCGTGGCCAGGGCCACCCAGTGGAACACCAGATAGAGGAACGACTCGTAGAAGGCCGGCAGTCCGACCAGCGGCAGCAGTCCGAGCGCGAGGCTGGCCGCGAGCGCTCCGACGACCAGCCGCGCGCGCCCGCTCACACCCGTTCCGGGCGCAGGACGAGGAGCCCGATGAGGATCGAGAAGGACACCAGGGGCGCCCACGCGGGAGCGGCGACGGCCATGGTGACCGATTCGCTGGCGCCGATCAGGAATCCCGCGAGCAACGCCCCGACCGGATTGCCCAGGCCCCCGATGATCACCACTGCGAACACCACGCCCAGCCACACCCAGATCTGCGAGGGGGCGAGCGTCGAGATCAGCGCGATGAACGTACCGGCGACGCCAGCGTACGCCGCGCTGATGCCGGACAGGACGAAGGCGTGCCGGCGGTGATTCACGCCGAAGGCGCCGGCGATGGCCGCGTCTTCGGCGGCGGCCCGCAGCGCCTTGCCCACGTAGGTGAAGCGGAGCCAGGCCCAGGTCCCCAGCGCGAGCGTCGCCGCCGTGAGGCACGCGAGCGACTCGAGCACCGGCACGAACAGCGGCCCCACGCGGACGGAGGCGCTCGCCCACGGCGTTTCGTACCGCCGGTAGTCCGCGGTCCAGAACCACTGGATCAGCGATTCGAGGATGACGGCGAGACCGAAGGTGACGAGCAGGGAGGTGAACTCGGTGACCCGGAAGCGCGCGAAGACGACGTGAAGCCCCATCCCAACGACGAAGAAGAGGGGGACGATGATGGCGGCGGACACCCAGGGAGCCAGGTGGAAGGCGTGACCAAGCTGGTAGGTGAGGTACGCGCCGAGGAGGGCCAGCGCGAAGTGCGCGAGGTTCACCAGGCGCAGGAGCCCCCAGGAGAGGCTGAGCCCGAGGGCGAGCAGCGCGTAGAGACCGCCGGCCAGCACGCCCGAGACCAGGGCCTGGCCGAGCAGGGTGACGCTCGGCATCGCGCGTTACTCGCGCGCGTCGATCAGGGCGGGAGCAGCCGGGCGCCGGGCGCCGCGAACTCGCGGGGCCACACCACGACCCACTTGCCGTCCTGGACCTGCTTCACCTTGAACAGATCGTCGCCGTAGTTGTTGGGGCCGTCGAAGCGGAGCTTGCCGATGATCGTGTCCACGCGGTTCTTCTTGATCCACTGCGCCAGCACCTTGTCGTCGAGGCTCCGGGTCGCCGTCACCGCCGCCTCGAGCACCTGCCACGCGGCCAGGGAGCCGGCGACCTGGGTGTCGACGTGCGTGTACGGCACGTTGGCCTTGGCCGCGCGCTCACGGAAGAGCGGGATCAGCTTGGCCGCGCCCGGATTGTTCATGAACGGCGGGTGCTCTTCGAAGACGGTGACCGAAAGCGCCTGCTTGCCGTCGGGCGCGACCACCAGCGGCCCGGGCGCGGGGAAGAGGTGGAAGTGCCGGGGCGGCGTGTAGTCGAGCTTCTTCATCGCTTCGAGCATCTGGTTGCCGTCGAGACCGAGCGCGCCGATCCAGACGAAATCGGGCTTCGCGTCCTTCACGCGCGCGGCCAGCGCGCCCCAGTCGCGCGTGCCGAACTCGTACTCGAGGTAGAGCGGGACCTTGAGCCCACGCTTCTCGGCGATCTCCTTGGCGCCGAAGGACTGGAACTGCGCCGAGGGGAACTTGCTGGTGATGATGGCCACGGTTTTCGGCGGATTCGCGGTCGCGGCCAGCGCGTCGAAGACCGTGGTCGGGATCGTGCGGTTGGGCTCGGGCCCGAACGCGGCGGTCGCGAAGTGCATCTCGTACTTCGCCAGGTGCGGCATGCCGAACGAATGATGCACGAACACCTTCTGGTAGCGCTGGGCCACGCCCATGGCGGCGAGGATCCCGCTCGTCGCGTACGGGCCGATGATCAAGTCGACCTTGTCGACGGTGATGAGCTTCTCGTAGAGGCTGCGCGCCAGCTCGGGCTTGGACTGGTCGTCGAGCAGCACCCACTCGACCGGACGCCCGAGCAAGCCGTTGCCCTTGTTCAGCTCCTCGACGTACATCTCGCCCGCGAGCTTGTGGAGCAGCGCGGTGGGCCCGAGCGGGCCGGTGAGGGCGAGGGTACCGCCGATCCGGATCGGTTGGCCGGCCGGCGCGGCCACGGCCGACGCGGCGAAAGCGAGAACGAGGAATGCGACCAGGCCGCCACCGCGGGTGAATCTCCGCATCCGGATCATCATGGCTCCTCCGCGCTGAGGGGACGGATCACGAGGCGTGGGCGAACCTTAGAGACTGGTGCTCGGTTTGTCAATCGCGCCCGCGGGTGGGCCGCGCGAGGGGCGAGCAAAACGCGATACTATGGCGGTCCCGTCAAGGACCGACGACACACGGGCGTGACGCACGCGCGGGCGGAGTCGAGGAGGAGAAAGACGATGCGTTTCGGAATCTTCACGAGCATGGGCGCGCAGACGTGGTCGGGCGTGCTGGACCTCTGGCGACACCTCGAGGCCACCGGCTGGGACATCGCCTGCGTGACCGACCACTTCATGCCCAACACCAAGGAGCGCGAGGGCGCCATGCTCGAGTCGTGGAGCACGCTCAGCGCGCTGTCGGCGCTGGTGCCGCGCATGCGCGTGGGTACCATCGTGCTCGGCAACACGTACCGTCACCCGGCCGTCGTCGCCAAGATGGCCGCGCAGGTCGACATCATCTCCGGCGGCCGGCTGCTGCTGGGCATGGGCGCGGGCTGGCAGCAGAACGAGCACGAGGCGTACGGCATCCCGTTCTACACGCTGCGCGAGCGCCTGGAACGACTGGACGAAGCCTGCCAGATGATGCGATCCCTGTGGACGGAGCGCCGAAGCACCTTCAAGGGGCAGTACTACGAGCTCTCCGACGCGCCGCTCGATCCCAAGCCCATGCAGAAGCCGCACCCCGAGCTGATGATCGGCGGCGGTGGCGAGCGCGTCACCCTCCGCATCGCGGCCAAGCACGCCGACCACTCGAACATCTGGGGCGGACCCCGGGTGCTCGGCGCCAAGGGGAAGATCCTCGACGAGCACTGCGCCGCCGTCGGCCGCGATCCCAAGAGCATCCGCCGCTCGGCCAACATGGCGTTGCAGATCACGGACAAGAAGAGCGACGTGGAGACGCTGGCCGACACCATCGCCAAGCGCATGGGCCGTCACGCCGCGGACGCGCGCGATACCTGCCTGGCCGGCACGCCGGATCAGATCCGCGAGCAGCTCCACCAGCTCCGGGCGGCCAGGGTGGACACGCTCTTCATCCCCACGATGTTCCGGCCCGTGGACGAGCTGCGCCGCGACCTCGACCGCTTCATGGCGGAGATCGCGCCGGCGTTCCGATGAGCGGACAAGCCGGAGAGCGCCGATGAGACTCGGGGCGATCCTGCCCACGACGCGCGCCGACGGAAGTCCGCCGGTCGGCGAGACGCTCAGCGCGAACGCGCGGATGCTCGAGCGGCTCGGCTTCGACAGCCTCTGGTGTTTCGACTCCATCGGCCGCGGCTTCATGCTGCCCGATCCGCTCATCGCCGTGTCGGTCGCCGCCGCCGTCACCGAGCGCATCGAAGTCGGCACGTGCGTGCTCCAGGTGCCGCTCCGCCGCCCGGTCGAGCTGGCCCACCGGCTTCTCACGGCGCACCTGGCGTGCCAGGGACGGTTCCTGCTCGGCGTCGGCGCGGGGTCGACCAAGGCCGACTTCGACGCGGTCGGTGTGGATTTCGGGCAACGGATGCGGCTGATGGACGAGGCGCTGGACGTGATGCGGCGGCTCTGGCGCGGCGAGCAGGTCGGGGCCGCGAACTTGCTGCCGTGGCCGGCGGCCGTGGGCGGCCCGCCGGTGCTGATCGGAAGCTGGGCCAGCAAGCAGTGGATCGAGCGCGCGGCCCAGGAGTTCGACGGGTGGATCGCGTCGGCGGCCAAGACGAGCTTCGCGACCCTCGCGCAGGGCCTCGAGCGCTTTCGCGATGCCGGCGGCCGGCGGGCGATCGTGACCAACATCCACGTGGACCTGGCGGCGCCGACCGGGGCGCTCGGCGACCACGAGCCGTTTCACCTGCGCTGCGCTCCCGACGAGGCGGCCAAGCGCGTCCGGCGCCTCGCGGACCTTGGCTTCGACGACGCGATCCTCGTGACCCGGACGCCGAGCGAGACGCACTTCGGGTCGATGCGCGCGTTGTGGCCGCGATGAGCGTCGCCCGAGCCGTGACCGGCGCGCACACCGTGACGTTCGCGCCAGAAGGAGAGGCACGACCATGAAGTTCGGACTGCACTCCGTCAACTTGCACGGCTGCGCTGAGCCGGACGCCGCCGCGCGACTCGGCCGGGCCGCCGAGGCCGCGGGCTTCGAGTCGCTCTGGGTGGCCGACCACGTGGTGCTGCCGGATCCGCCGGTACCCGGGCGCCCGATGGCGCCCGACATGCGGCTGATCGAGCCGATCGTGGCCCTGACGTTTCTCGCCGCCCACACCACGCGCATCCTGCTCGGCACGGGTGTCATCATCCTGCCCCAGCGCCAGGCCGTGGTGCTGGCCAAGCAGCTCGCCTCGCTCGACGTGCTGTCGAACGGTCGCGTGATCTTCGGGCTCGGAGTGGGCTGGTGCGAGCCGGAGATGCGCTCGACCGGCGCGCCGTTCGCCGAGCGCGGGCGCGTGGCGGACGACTATCTCGCCGCGATGCGCGCGTTGTGGACGCAGCCGAAGCCGTCCCACCGCGGACCGTACGTCTCCTTCGATGGCGTCCAGGCCATGCCGCGGCCCGTGCAGAAGCCCACGCCGCGCATCGTGGTAGGGGGACGCACCCCGCCGGCGTATCGTCGCGCGGTGAGCCAGGGCCACGGCTGGTACGGGTTCGGGTTGTCGGTGGACGACACGCAGGCGTGCGTGAGCGCGCTCCGCGACGCCGAGAAGAAAACCGGGCGGCCGGCCGAGCTCGGTCGGCTGGAGATCAGCGTGACCCCGCCGGGCTACGAGGTGCCGGACGGAAAGACCGTCGACGCGTATGCGGTGGCCGGAGTCGATCGGCTCATCGTGCGACCCCGCCCGGAGATGGACGCCCCCGCGCTGGAGCGCTTCGCGGCGGAGACGGGCCGCGCCCTCGGGCTCAAGGCCTGAGCGGCGGTGATTTCAGCTTCGAAGGGGAGAGGGTGACGATGAATTTCGGAACGTTCCTGCTGATGCAATCCCCGTCGGCGCGCTCCTCGCAGGAGATGTACTCGCGCGGGCTCGACCTCGCCCAGGCCGCCGAGGCGCTCGGCTTCGGCAACGTCTGGCTCGCCGAGCATCACTTCTCGACGTACGGCTATCTCTCGCGCCCGCTGCAGCTCGCGACCTACATCGCGGCCAAGACGACCCGGCTGCGCGTGGGCACCGCGGTCATCGTGGTGCCGCTGCACCATCCGCTGATCATCGCCGAGGAGATCGCGACGCTCGACCTGCTCTGCGGGGGGCGGCTCGACGTCGGCCTGGGACGCGGGTACCAGCCGTACGAGTTCGAGCGGCTCGGCCTCGAGCTGGAGAGCGGCCGCGCGCGCTGGGAGGAGTCGATCGACGTCCTCCTCGAGGCGCTCACCGGCAAGCCGTTCACGTACGATGGAAAGCTGTTCAAGATCCCCGAGACGTCGGTCTTCCCGCAGCCGCTGCAGCAACCGCTCCCGCCGATCTGGATCACCGCCCAGAGCCCGGACTCGGTGGAGGCGGCCGTCCGCCGCGGCTTCAACGTCCTCACCGGAGGCTTCGGTGTTTCCCTCGAACGGATGGGTGAGTTCCGCCGGCTCTTCGACCGCCTGGTGGCCGAGGCCAAGCCGCCGCGCCCGCTCCAGGTCGGCGTGCAGCGCGCCGTGTACGTGGCGGACAACCTGGCCGACGCGCGGGCCGCCGCCGAGGAAGCCCGCTGGAACATGCGGGTGACGCTCAGCCTGCGCAACCACTACGAGCGGGTGGAAGCCGGCCGCGCCGTCGCGGTGCCGGCGCCGAACGAGCCGACCACCGACGACTTGCTCGACCGCTTCCTGGTCATCGGCACGCCCGACGTGGTGGTGCGCCAGATCCAGCGCATCCGCGACCTCGTCGGAATCACCCACTTCAATTGCAGCTTCTGGTTCGGCGATCTCGAGCACGCGCGCGTGCTGCGCTCGATGGAACGCTTCGCGCGCGAGGTCATGCCGGCGTTCGCATGAGCGTGGCGCCGCGCTTCGGCCTCGGCACGATCGTCAAGCACCGCGATTTCGGCAAGGGCCGCATCGTCGCCTACGACGACGATCGGTACGTCATCCTGTTTGCCGGCGGCGACGCCAAGATCGTCGCGTTCGCCTTCGAGGGGTTGCAGGCCGACGGCAGCGCCGGCGACCCGGAGCTCGACCGCATCGCGCAGGCGGTGCGCCAGGTCCTGGGCGACCACGGCTGGCTCGACGTC
This sequence comes from Methylomirabilia bacterium, assembly GCA_041492755.1. GTDB lineage: Bacteria > Methylomirabilota > Methylomirabilia > Rokubacteriales > CSP1-6 > JBGPXN01. The sequence goes on from JBGPXN010000055.1 coordinate 16,458, forward strand.
GATCTCGAGCTCGGCAAGCGCTGGGTCGGGGGAACGCTGAAGCTCGTTCCGGGCAAGGACGACACACCGGCCAAGGACGTTCCGATCGAGATGTTCCTCAAGAAGCTCGTGGGCGTCCGCGACAAGCTGCGCGTGCTCGAGCAGAAGATCAACAGCCACCCGTCGCTGGCCGCCGAGGAGAAGCTGGAGCTGCAGGGCTACATCACGCGCTGCTACGGCAGCCTGACCACCTTCAACGTCCTCTTCGGCAACCGCGTGAGCTGGTTCGTGGGGCAGGGCGACAAGGAAGGCTGAGCCCCGTCAAGGGGCCGAGCCGCCCGTCGTCCCGATCACGACCCCGCCGAGGATCAGCACGATGGCGGCGACGACCGACATCGTCAGCGGCTCCCCGAGCCAGAGCGTCGCGACGGCCACGCTGACCAGCGGCGTGACCAGCAGGCCCAGCCCGGTCGTCATCGCCGGCAGGTTGCGGCTGGCCATCGCGTTCGCCCAGTACGCGATGGCCGTGCCCGGAATGCTCGCGTAGAGCAGCAAGAGGCCGAGTCGGCCGCTCCACTCGGTGGCCGGAGGTCCCGTCGTCACGAAGGCCAGCGGCGTGAGGATGACGGTGGCGAGTAGCATCCCCCACGGCACGAGATCGAGCGGAGCCGACTGCCACGCGTGGCCGCGGATGTGCAAGATGCTGGCGGCCCACATCAGGGCGGCGAGGATGATCGCCCCGTTGCCGAGCAGGGCGTCGCGGTTGGTCCAGTCCAGGGCGAGGGGATTGAAGAGCACGAGCAGGCCGACGAGACCCACGGCCACGCCGACCACCCGCCTGACCGTGAGCGGCTCGCGCAGGAACAGGCGGGCCCCGGGGACGATCCAGAGCGGTGTCGTGTAGGCCAGCACGACCGAGCGCCCGGTGGGGACGCGCTCCAATCCCCACGCGGCCAGGACGGCGAAGCCCACCATGTGGAGCAGGCTCATGCTGAGCATGACGGGCACGTCGGGCGGCGGTGGGAGGGCGAGACGACGGCGCGCGATCGCGATCGCGAACAGGGCGACGGCCGCGATGGCCGAGCGCACCGCCATCATCCACAGCGGCGACAGATACTCGAGGAGCGCCTTGTTCACGGGCCACGTCACACCCCAGGCGAGGACGACCGTGACGAGGAAAAACATCCCCACGCGATGGGCGCCGCGCGCGCCGGGGGTCGGAACGGGCGTAGGGGTTGCCACGGGTCTCGGGCAGCATAGCGCGCCGCGGTCGGTCGCGGCATTCGTACCGCGGCCGTTGGGCTGCTAGAATCCCGCCCCATGAGCTCTACGTCGACCGCCTGGGATTCGGAAACCGTCACGATCGCCGGCGCCGCGCTGCACGTCGCGCGCGCCGGCACCGGGGCGCCCCTGCTCTTGCTGCACCACGACGTCGGCAGTCCCGAGCGCCTGCCCTTCTACGACGCGCTGGCGCGGCACTTCACCGTCATCGTGCCCTCGCATCCGGGCTACGACCGGTCGCAGCGCCCGGACTGGATCCGCAGCGTGCGCGACGTCGGCGTCGTGTATCAGTGGCTGCTCGGCGAGCGCGAGCTGACGCGCGATCCCGGTCGGGTCACGCTGGTCGGGCTCGGGTTCGGCGGCTGGATCGCCGCGGAGATGGCGACCATGGCGCCGCGCGCCTTCCGGCGGCTCGTCCTGGTGGGCGCGATGGGGATCAAGCCCGAGCGCGGCGAGATCGCCGATCAGGCGCTCGTGTCCTACATTGACTACGTGCGGCGGGGCTTCGCCGACCAGGCCGCGTTCGATCGGATCTTCGGCGCCGATCCACCGACGCTGACGCTGGCGCAGTGGGACCTGAACCGCGAGATGACGTTCCGGATCGCCTGGAAGCCGTACATGTACAACCCCACGCTGCCGCACCTGCTGGGCGGTGTCGCCACGCCGGCGCTGGTCGTGTGGGGAGGGGACGATCGCATCGTTCCCCTCGAATGCGGCGAGCGCTACGCCAAGTCGTTGCCGCGCGCCCGGCTCGAGATCGTCGAGGGCGCCGGACACTTCGTCGAGATGGAAAAGCCCGACGTGCTTGCGCAGCTCATCACGCGGTTCGTCACCTCCGCCTGATGCCGGAGACGACGTCGATGCCCGGCACACTCGTGACGCCGGCGACAGATCTGAATCGAGGAGAGATGCGATGCATCTGATGTACTTCACCGAGCAGCCGATGTCCGCGTATCCGGCCGACGAGGGGCTCGCCTTCGGCGCGACCGCGCTGATGTTCTCGAACCGCCACTTCGACCCGGTCGCGGGCAGCCGCCTCTACAACGAGTACCTCGAGCACTATCGGCTCGCCGAAGCGGTGGGCTTCGACGGAATCATGCTGAACGAGCACCACAACGCGCCGTTCTGCATGCAGGCCAAGTGCAACGTCTTCGCGTCGATCCTGGCCGCCATGACCAAGCGCGTGAAGATCGTCCTGCTCGGCAACCCGCTGCCGCTCGCCGACAACCCGGTCCGGCTGGCCGAAGAGCTGTCGATGATCGACATGGTGTCGGGCGGCCGCCTGGTGTCCGGCTTCGTGCGCGGGGGCGGCCAGGAGCAGCTCGCCGCCGGCGTCAACCCGGCCTTCAACCGCGAGCGGTTCGAGGAGGCGCACGAGCTGATCGTCAAAGCCTGGACCCAGACCGGTCCGTTCCGGTGGGAGGGCACGCACTACCAGCACCGGGTGGTGAACCCGTGGGCGGTGCCGCTGCAGAAGCCGCACCCGCGCGTGTGGATCCCGGGCGTGCTCAGCAAGGAGACGATCATCTGGGCGGCGAAGAAGCGCTATCCCTACATCGCGCTCAGCACCGCCATCGAGGCCACCAAGAAGATCTGGGAGCTCTACGACCAGGTCGCCGCGGAAACCGGCTACGCCGGCGGGCCCGAGTACCGCGGATACCTGCAGCGGTGCCACGTCGCGGAGACCGAGGAGAAGGCGCTCGCCAACGCCAAGCAGTTCATGTGGATGCAGGGGGAGTTCACCGGCCTGGCCCATCCCGTGTGGTCCAGCCCCTCCGGCTACTTCTCGCCGTCGTACCGCGAGGCCTTCGTGGAGTTCGCGGTCGGGCGGCGCTCGAACCCGCGCGGCGCCGCCTTCGAGGACCAGATTCGCGATCAGCAGATCGTCGCCGGCACGCCGAAGACCGTCATCCCGAAGCTGCGCCGGCTGCTCGAGGAAACGCGGCCGTCGATCCTCGGCTTCTGGGCCTCCGACGGCTTCGTCTCCAACGAGGATACGAAGACGTGCATCCGGCTCCTCGGCGAGGAAGTGCTGCCGGCCTTGCGGGACATCGGCAAGGAGCTGGGGCTGTGGAGTCCGTTCGAGGCGAGCTCGCCCGTCAGCCTCGCGTTTCCCGAGCCCGCGCGGCCGGCGGGCGCCGTCGTGGCATGACCCGTTTCGTTCGACGCATTCGGTGTCCATTTGGAGGTCGATCATGCGAGTTCCGGCGAAACTGATCCGCGAGCAGCTCGAGTCCGTCCTGCGCGCCTGGGGCATGTCGGAGGCGCACGCCGGCACCACCGCCGAGATGATGCTGGAGACCGATCTGCGCGGCGTCGACTCGCACGGCATCTCGATGCTGCCGACCTACGACCGCGAGTTCCGCGCCGGCCGGATGAACATGCGGCCGAGCTTCAAGACGCTGCGCGACGGACCGGCCATGGCGCTGATCGACGCCGACGCCTCGCTCGGCCACCCGGTGGCCGTGTACGCGATGAACATGGCGGTCGACAAGTGTCGCGCCAGCGGGGTGGCCGTCGTTTCCGTGGTCAACTCGCACCACTTCGGCGCCGCCGGCTGCTACTCGCGGATCGCGGCCGATCGCGGCACGATCGGGATGGTGACGTCGGCGACGCGCGGCGTGACCATGGTGCCGACGTTCGGCGCCGAGCCCGTCATGGGGACGAATCCGCTCGCGTTCGCCGCGCCGGCCCGGCGCAATCCGCCGTTCCAGCTCGACATGGCGACGACCACGGTGGCCGCCGGCAAGGTGAAGGTCTACAAGCTGAACCATCGGCCGCTGCCGCCGGGCTGGGTCGTCGATGCCGCCGGGCAAACGGTGACCGATCCCGAGGAAGCGTTCCACTATGTGTTCGACCGGCCCGAGGGCGGCATCACGCCGCTCGGTGGCGCGAAGGAAGCCGGCGGCCACAAGGGCTATGGGTTGGCGGTCATGGTCCACATCCTCGGCGGCGTGCTGGCCGGCGCGTCCTTCTCGCCGCTCCGCAACAAGACCCAGAAGCCGTCCGATCCGCACAACCTCGGCCACTTCTTCATGGCCATCGATCCGCGCGCGTTCCGCGCCGAGGGCGAGTTCGAGGACGACCTGGACCAGGTGATCGACGTGCTCCACCACGCCAAGCCGGCCAATCCGGCCCAGCCGGTGCTCGTTGCCGGCGATCCCGAGATGGCCACGCGCGCCGAGCGGCTGCGCGACGGCGTGCCGGTGCCGGATGATCTGATGGAGCAGCTCAGGGCGGTGGCCAAGAGCGCGAGCGTTCCGTTCGTCCTCGCCTGACTCCACCGGGACGGGGATTCCCCGACTACCGAACATGAGAGCAATGCGATAGAACGCTGCGTGGTCGGCTGACGAGCGCGCCCGAACACCAGACGAAGTCTACTGTCCCGGAGGATCCGGCTCGCTGATCGCGCGCGGCCATGGCTGACACGCCACGAAAAGGAGGAGACGCCACCATGGAGTTCCTCGTCGTCCGCTTCGACGAGTCGCGGGAGGTTCGCATCGACGGCAATCCCTACGGGCGCACGAACATAGTCCTCACCGTTGACGCGGGCACGCACCGGGTCTCTCTCGGGCCGCCCCGTGACTTCGCGCCCGCCGAGCAGCTAATTCAACTGGCCAGCACGGCGGCCGTGGACCCCTACCGCATCACCTTCAATCGCTTGCCCGCGGCGGCCGTGCCGCTGTCTCCAGGTTCGGCATGAGAGCACGGCGACTTGGGCTGCTGTTCGGCCTGGCGGCGTTGCTCGGCGGGTGCGCTCACTACCACCAGAATGCTCCCTTGGCCATCTATCTGCCGGAGGGCGGCTACCGCTTTGCCCCGTCCAGCCCGCCGTCCAGCGCCGACGAGTTCTTCGTCTGCCTGAGCTTCTCGGGAGGCGGCACGCGGGCCGCAGCCCTCGCCTACGGCGTGATGCAGAAGCTCGAGGACACGAAGATCGTCCGCAACGGCCAGTCAACCACGCTGCTCGACGAGGTGGACTGCATCTCCTCGGTCTCGGGCGGGTCGTTCACTGCCGCATACTACGGGCTCTTCGGCAAGCGAGAGTTGTTCGAGCACTTTACCGAGCGCTTCCTGTCTCGTGACATCCAGGGCGAGCTGATCCGGCGCGCGCTGAACCCCGTCAACTGGATCCGCCTCGCGTCACCGTGGTTCAGCCGCATCGACCTCGCGGCGGAGCTCTATCACGAAACCGTCTTCGAGCGCCGGACCTTCGCCGCCCTCGCCCAGCCGTCCCGCCGCCCCTTCATCATCCTCAATGCCACGGACATGGTCACCGGCGAGCCGTTCTCGTTCACGCAGCCGCAGTTCGACCTGCTCGGCTCCGACCTCAGCTCCTATCCGGTGGGGCGGGCGGTCGCCGCGTCCTCCGCCTTCCCCTTTTTGCTGACCCCGGTCACCCTGTTGAACCACGGGCCGGCCGCAGGCTTCGAGCGGCCCGAGGACTACGTGCGCGCGCTGAACGACCGGGAGACGAACCGTCGTCGCTACGAGTGGGCCCGGCACCGGCTCGACTACCTGGACGCTGCCCGCCGTCCCTACGTCCACCTCATGGATGGCGGCCTGTCCGACAATGTCGGCCTGCGCACCATCATCGGCGAGTACCTGCACACGAGCGGTTTTCTCGCGCCGCGCGCCCAGGGCGCGATCAAGCGGCTCGTGCTCATCGTCGTCAACGCCCGGACGGCGTCGGCCGACACCCTGAGCGCCCGCGCTCGCGCACCGGGGCTGATTCCCATGGCCCTGGCCACCGCGACGGTGAGCATGGAGAACTACAGCTTCGACACGATCGAGCTGGCCAAGGCGTTGCTCGATGAGCGGGCGCGAGCCCAACGGGAAGTCGCGGCCTGCCAAAGTATCCTGCTCCGCGCGTGCCCGTCGGCACCGCCGCTCGACCCCTTTCCCACGATGCGCTTGTGCGTGGTCGAGGTGGCCTTCGACGCCCTCAAGGAGCCCGCCCTGCGCGACTACTTCCTCGGCCTTCCCACGAGCTTTTCACTCCCCGACGATGTGGTCCGGCGGGTGGTGGCCGTCGGCAAGCAGCTCCTGGACGAGTCGCCCGCCTTCCAACGCCTGCGGGCCGTGCTCGCCGGCGGGCCGGCCGTTGGTGCCAGCGGCGGCGACAACTGCTCCTGACGGGACCCGAGACAGGACACCTTGATGACCTCAACCGACTTCCCGCCGCGTCAGCGCGAAGAAAGCACCCGGAGACAATCAGGCATCGACGGCGACGTCAGCGGACCGATTCGGTCGGGGCTTGGCGAGTGAGCAGTCCACCGGCGACGCTGCCGGGTATTCGCCAGCGCTGACGTCGTGTCAGTCGTCACGGTGTGATCACGGGCTGACGCACGGAGGAGGAGCGACACGATGAACGACAACGCGTACCGGGTGCGGGCGGAGAAGGGTCAGGTCCAGATCGGCACCTGGATCACCATGATCCGGACGCCGGCGGTGCTCACGCTGCTCAAGGCCGCCGGCCTCGACTTCGCTCGTGTGGACATGGAGCACTCGCCGTTCTCGATGGAGACCGTCGCCGACATGGCGATGCTGGCGCGCGCGCTCGATTTCCCAATGGTGGTCCGCCCACCGGAGGGCAATCGCGAGTGGATCACCCGCCTGCTTGACGCGGGCGTCTGGAACTTGCACGTCCCGCAGGTCGACACGCCCGAGCAGGCGCGCGAGGTCGCCGCGTGCGCCCGCTACACGCCCCTGGGCGCGCGCGGCATGTATGGCTTCGGTCCCCACACCGACTATCGGACGCTGCCGCCCGCCGAGCACATGGCCACCGCCAACGCGCGCGTGCACGTGACCGCCATGTTGGAAACGAAGCGCGCCTTCGACCGCCTCGACGAGATCGCGTCGGTCCCCGGCATCGACGCGCTGACCATCGGCCCCACGGATCTCGCGCAGGACCTCGGCGTGCTCGGCACGCCGTCCCAGCGCCAGGTGCTGGACGACTATCGCCGGCGGCTGGTGGACGCCGCGCGCAAGCACGGCAAGGCCGTGGCCATGCTGACCGACAGCGTGGAAGGTGTGCGCCAGATGATCGCGCTCGGAGCGACCATCATCAATTACTCGTCGGACGCCGCGGTACTCCGCTCAAGCTATGCCGTCGTGGCCGACGAGATCCGCAAGGCGGTGACGGCGCGCGGCTAATGACGCGGCATGATAGGTGGCAGAGGGGCGTTACGCCTCAAGGCATCGATCGCTCACGCTCAGCGGCCGGGGCGAGCACCGCGAGCCCCGGGCCGCTGAAGCGTGTTGTTGGGCGGCAGTCGCATCATGCTTGGGTCAGGTTCATCTGCTCCAGAACCGCGCGACCCAGGAGGCCGTACGGATTCGCGAGCGTCTCGTACATCTCGAAGTGGTTATAGCCTTCGCCGACGAGGAATTGCACGGGCTTGCCTGCCGCCTTCACGGCCGCGGCAAAGTCACGCGACTGGCGCTGGAACTCCGGTGTCTCGAACGTGCCGTGGGCAACGATCAGCGGGGCGTTGAGCTTGTCCAGATGTCGCTGCGGGCTCAATGCCTGCTCCATCTCGTCGGTGAACTTGACGTAGCGGCTGCGCGCCGAGAGGCGCACCGGCTTCAGGTCGAACATGCCGCTGCAGCAGAGTCCCCCCTTTACCGTATCGGCCGGCAGGTTGAAGTCCTTGACCCAGTCGGTGGTGAGGATTACGCCAGCGAGATGACCGCCCGAAGAGTACCCGGAGACAAAAAGGCGGTTGGGATCCCCGCCGAAGGTGTGGGCGTTGCGATACACCCAGACGACCGCCCGGCGCACCTGCTCGGCAATCGGCATCAAGCTGCCGCCCACGTCCTGAATCCACGCGAAGTCGGGCACTACGTAGTGTGCGCCGGCGTGCACGAACAATTCCGCCGGGAAGGCGTTGTCCTTTGCCAGGCCGCCCCGCCACGCGCCCCCATGAATGAAGATGTTGACTGGCGCGTTGGCCCGCTTGGTCAGCCACACGTCGAGCCCCTCGATGGGCGTGGGACCGTAGGCATAGCGCCGCGGCGCGCCCAGGCGCGCGCGCACACCCTCGCTGTTGGTGGCGTAGCGCTTGACGATCTGTTGCAGATTCGGCGCATAGAGACTCTGGTCGTAGGCGGCATCGAGCTCGGCCTGGTCCATGTCGAGCCAGACCCGCGGTCCCTTGGCACGCGGCACTTGCTGCGTCGCCGCCGGTTGCTGGGCAAACGCCGAACCAGCGGTCATGAGCGCGGCGGTGGCTGCGCCGACCGCCAGCAACGTTCGTCGAGTAATCTGGCTACGAAGGACTGAAGCTTTGTCCGTGCTCATGGGCGGCCTCCTTGTATTCGTTGCTCGGTGCGATTGTCGTGACGCCCAACGTGCAGCATCAGCCGCGGCCGAATGCTGAAGTTAGACGGAGTGCCATCAGGCCGCCGCCGCAATGATATTGGTGACTTGCGCGGTGGTCCAACCCTCGTCGTCCACGTAGGTCCGCGTGGCCTCAGCAACCTCAGCGACGATCGCATCGAGCACGCCCGGTCCTTGCGCGGCCAGTGCCCCAAGCATGGTGGGTGCGCCGCCGACGATGCTTCGGACGAAATGCTCGGCGGACTGGAACCGACTCATCTTGACCTCGGCGCGCACTCGGACGTCCCGGAGGTCGCCACTACCCCTTCAGCTCCTTCTTTAGCTCGTTGAGCAGCCGCCAGTCGGTGCCCTGGGCGATGATCTTCGTCGGACTGGACTTGATCATCCGGGCCTCGTGCAGGCGCAGCGCGTAGAAGCGGACTGCATCTTCGGGATCGTACGCTCGCCACCGGTCGTAGGGGATGTCTTTCATGGTCTGGAGCGCATAGTCGTACCGTGGCGCGAAGCCCTTGTCGACGAGAGACCGCGCCACCCGTTCGGGCTCGACGGCGCAGACGTCGGTCGACTTCAAGATGGCTCGGAGGGCTCGCTTGGTCGCCACCGGGTGCTTGCGGGCGAATTCACGATTCGCGATGAGCATGCAGCAGAAGTACTGGGACCAGGGCCGATCCACGGCGCTGTTCACCACCACATGCCCGATCTTCTTCGCGCGCAGCTCTTGGGGGTCAGGTGGGAAGCCCAGGAAGGCGTCGAGCCTTCCTTCGGCCAGCAGGCGGATCGCCTCGGCGCGTGGGCGCGTCATCCAGTTGATGTCCTTCTGAGGATCCAAACCGACATGCGCCGCCATGACGCTGAGAAACACGTGCTGAGTCGACCCCAGACCCGGTATCGCTGTCGCCTTTCCCTTCAGGTCACGGATCGTGCGCACCCGCTCGGCGCCGAACAGCTCGAAGCAACCGACGTGGACTCCAGCCAGGAAGACGATGGGTTCTCCCGCATCGATTTGGATGATCGCGGGTGCAACGAAGGACACGCTGATATCGAGTTCACCAGCGGCAACAGCTTTTTGCGCTCCTTGGGCTCCGTCCTTTCTGACGTACCGCACATCGGTGAACCCCTCACCACGCAGCAGCTCTTGCGCGATGTACTGCGGGGCCGCGCACAGGCTGTCGCGCTGGTCCAGTCTGAGCGTTGTCGTCTCGGGCGGCGGCTCCGCGGCTGTCTGATTGGGCCGCACTCCGAGGAGCGCCGCAGTCCCCGCCAGCGTCAGCCCACTCATGAACTCCCGTCGCCTGTCGTTCGTTTGCCGATCGCGCATGGAGACCTCCTCGCCGGAACCCGCCGCACCGCGGCGAAGTGCCTGTGTCGCGCCGCCGTCCGTTGACGCCCTTAACCTC
>JBGPXN010000010.1:0-50750 GCA_041492755.1 Methylomirabilia bacterium
CATATCGCCTCTGCGCTTCGCCGTTTCCCGCTCAGGCGGGCGGGCGCGGCGTCGGCATCGGGCGGCCGGACGGAAGGTACTTCGCGTCGATCGCCGCGCGGATCGCCGCCGCTGATTTGCCCTGCGCCGTCATCGCCATCACGTCACGCGTGATGTCCAGGCAGAGGGTTCAGGTGGCGGCGTGGCTGGTGAAGGTCACGCGCTCGTCGCGCTCTTCCTTGACGTAGCACGCGCGGTTCGAGCCGTGGCCCAGGTCGCCGCAGCCGCAGGTGCACGGGATAAAGCGCAGCACCTCGGCCTCGTTGGCGGCGAAGCGGTAGAGCGTGGCGACGTCGCCCGGGCTCGCGAACACCGGCAGGCTGCCCTTGCGCACGGTCTGGACCTTGTCGCCGATGGTGTCGATCGTCACACTGCCGTCGTCGGCGGCGCGCACCCACCACGCGCCGACGGCGGCCGTCAGCCCGAGAACGACCAGCGCCACCGCAACCACCGTCCCCTTCATGATGCTCTCCGCAGATGGAAGTCACGCCCGCCGAGGCGGAGCCGGCCGTGGTCGGCCTGCTCGTCGTAGTCGGCGAGGGCGAGGAGTTGATACGTTGCCGCGCGGCTCAGTCGGGCTTCGAAGCCGCCCTTCAGGGCGCCGTACGGAACGTTGCCGGCGCCGAACCGCAGCGTGGCGGGATCGATCGTCGTCTCGGTGCCGTCGTTCACCCAGCCGTGCAGCACGTCGCCGCGGAGCTCGATCCGCTCGATGACCCACGGCACGTCGTCCACGCGCACCGGAATACGGACGCGTGTCTGAATGAAGTAGCCGTCGCCGTCGCGGCGAAGATTGCCGCGCAGGTTCGCGAGGATGCCGGGATGCGTGACCTGCACGTCGTCGTCGAACCAGTCCCCGTTCACGTCGACGCGCAGGTTCGGCAGCGTCCAGGTCGACGGATCGGTCGCGTCGGATCGCGGGCTCGGGTCACTCATCCCGGCCGCGGGCTCGCTCATCAGAACACCACGCTCGCGTAACTGACCACGCCCTGCGGATCGTCCGACTGGCCGTAGTGGCGCAGGGTGCCCGGCGTACCCGCGACCGTCCGGAGCAACGCGTAGATTGGCGACAGACCGCAGATGCGCCGGCGGTCGCCGTCCGCGGCCACCGAGGCGAAGAATCCGCCCGCGTCGCCCGCCTCCACCGCGGCCAGCATGGCGCGATCCTCACGCTCGATGCGTGCGCGCTCGGCGGGGGACACCGGTTCGGGGTCGCCGAAGCGCGGCCCCACGTGCGCGAGATCCGCGCCCGCGATGACCGCCGTCGAGCGGCCGCTCGCGGCCAGGGTCTCGGCCAGCGCATCGAGAAACGCGCTCACGCGCGGATCGTCCGCCGGCCCCTGGCGTCGCGCGAGCACCTCGTGAGCGAAGCTCGCCAGCACGGGCACGATGCGGATGTCGCGACGGCCGGCGTACAGGTACTGGAGGAAGACGGCCTGGAACTCGATCGAGTGCTCGGAGCGGTGCGCGAGCTCCGAGCCGAAGCAGTCCTGCCGCGCGCGGCCGGCCAGCTTCTCCACCAGATCGCGATCGACCCGCGCCGGCCCGAATGGTGTGTCGTAGTCCTTACGAGTGAGCGCGAAGGGATGCTTCATGCCTGCGTGGCAGGTGCCGAAGATCACGAACGTGTCCGCGTCCGCACGCTCGATCAGGTCGCGGTAGGCCCAGGCGTAGGCCGGTCCTCCCCGGTGAAAATCGATGTGGGGCGCGATGATCGCGCGGATGGGCGGCGCGCCGGACGCGGGGGCCGCGGCCGGGCCCGGCCCCTGCGGCGCCGTGAAGAAGGCATCCATGGCGGCCCGGAGCTCGTGGGGGTCGGCGGCATAGGCGCCGCCGGCGTGGGCGGCGGCGCGAAGGGGCCCGTTCAGGAACTCGCCGTCGATCGTGGCGCGCCGCTCGGCGAACCGCGCGCTGTCCATGAACCCGTGTTCGTCGAGAGTGGCCACCATCTGCTCGAGCTGGCTGCGCGGGACGAGCTCAGCGTGCTCACGCATGATCTCGGCCTGCACCTCGACGAGCGACCGGCTGCCGTCGAACAGCGCCACGATCCCGACCACGCCCATCGGCAGCATGAGCACGGCCTCCGTGTAGCCGGCGGGATCGCGCAGGACGACCATCTCCTGGCCCTCGTGCTCCATGGGAAAGGCCTCGATCGCGCGCAGCCGTGGCCGCTCGTCGCTCATGCCGTCACGGACCTCATGCCGCCAGGTAGCGCAGGCTCGCGGCCACGTAGATGCGCGCCGCCTCGCTCAGCTCGCCGACCTCGACGTACTCGTTCACCTGGTGGGGGATCAGTCGGTTCCCCGGTCCGCACGTCACGATGGGAATCCCCAGCTCATGGAACAGGATCGACCAGCGCTCGACGAAGGCGGCCACCACGGCTTCGGTGGCCTCGGGGTCCCCGGGGCGGACCACGCTGGGGATGCGGACCAGATCGCGCGTGAGCCCGATCAGCTCCGCGTCATCGATGCAGGCGAGGGCCGCTTCGAGGCCTGGCGCTCGACTCACTCCGGACCGCTACTCGGCGGGAAACGACAGGATAACGGCGTCGAGGCGGATGACCCGGTACTCCTCGAGGGCGACGTAGAAGTAGTGCCCCTCGACCTCTTCCGCGCTCTCCTCGAACGCGACGATGGTCTTGATCCCCGGCATGTCGCGAAAGGCGTTGGCGCCCTCGTCGAAACCGTCCCCCCGGGCCACGACCTCACCGTACCGGATCGGCGAGCCCTTCGGGCAGTTGACGCGGATATCCGCGGGCGCCTCGGGCAGTAGCCGGACCAGGAGATTGATGCCGTAGACCTGGATAGGGATGTTAGTCATAGCCTCCTCGCCGCGTGAAAAGTCCCTTCATCATACCACCGGGTCAGACCCCTTCGGGCCGGTCCCCTCGTCGCCCGGGGACAGCGCCAGCTGTTCGCCGAGCTCGATCGCGGTGATCCGACGGAGCGGGGAATCGACCGCCTCGAGCGGGGCCAGATCCTCACGCGCGGCGACCCCCAGCTCCCGGAACTTGCGGGCGGCCGGGAGGACCCGCCGTTCGATGGAGCCCACGGCGTCGTTGTAGGCGTCCACGGCCCGCTCGAGCCCCTGGCCGATCCCCCGGACGTGGGTTGCCAGTATGGACAGCCGCTCGTAGAGGTCCTGGCCGAGCTTGCGGATCTCCTCCGCGTTCTTGGCCACCTCTTGCTGCTGCCATCCGTGCGCGATCGCCGACAGCAGCGCAAAGAGCGTGGTGGGCGTGGCGATGACGACCCGTCGCTCCATCGCGTCGACCAGGAGCTTGCCGTCGGCCTCGACGGCCGCGGCCACGAACGACTCGCCCGGAATGAACATGACGACGAGATCGGGGCTGTGCGCGAACTGCTTGGCGTAGCCGCGACTCGCGAGCGCCGTCATGTGACCGCGGACGGCCTGGGCGTGCTGCGCGAGCGCGCGCTGCTTGTCGTCCTCGCTGGCCGCGCGGAGGGCCTCGTCGTAGGCGTCGAGCGGCGCCTTGACGTCGATGACGATGTCCCGGCGCCCCGGCAAATGGACGACCATGTCGGGTCGCAAGCGGCCGGCGTCACCCTCCACCGAAACCTGCTCGGTGAAATCGAAATGCTCCGTCATCCCGGCCAGCTCGACGATCCGCCGGAGCGCGATCTCCCCCCAGCGCCCGCGCGTCTGCGACGAGCGCAGGGCCGAGGCGAGATTGCCGGTCTCGCGCTGCAGGTGCCGGTTCTGCTCGGTCAGCGCGCGGAGCTGCTCCTCGAGACTGCCGTACGCCTGCTGCCGCGTCTTCTCGATCTCGCGGACATGGTCCTCCGCCCGCCGGAGCGCCTCCGCGAGGGGGCGCAGCAGCCCCTCGATGGCCTGCTCGCGGCGTCCGAGCTGCGCCTCCAGCGTCTCCCGGGCCCGCTCCAGGAACGTGCCGCTCGTCTGCGTGAGGGCGTCGGCGCTGAGCGCCTTGAACGTGGTTCCGAGCTCCTCACGGGCGGCGCCGAGCAGCCGCTTCTGCTCGGCGAGGTTGGCGCGCTCGGCCGTCCAGCGCTCCTCCGCCCGGACCCGCTCCGTGCGCTCGCGATCGAGCGCCGCGCGCAGATCGCCGGACTCGAGCTGCCGCTCCGTGAGCTGGCGCTTCAGCTCTTTCTCGAGCGTTTCGAGCGCGGCGACGCGGACGTCGAGAACGGCGCGCTCGCGGGCGGCCAGCCCGGCGGCATGGGTCCGCGCGAAGAGCCAGGTGACGAGGGCGCCGACGGTCAGTCCGAGGGCGAGGAGTGCCGGCTCAGCCACGCCGGCTCGCGCGGGACCGGGCCCAGTGCCGGCACACGCCACGAAGACCGCAGGGCGCGCACACCACGAGATCGCGTCGGTCGCGACAATCGCCGGACATGCGCTTGTGGCAGAGCGCGAAGTCGTACTTCACGGGATCGAGCGGATCGAGGGCGGCCAGCCGCGCGGTGATCTCTTCCGCCATGCGCCAGTTGCGCGAGCGGCGACGGGTCAGGCCCACGGCGCGGCCCATGTTCTCGATGTGCGTGTCGACCGGGATGATCAGTCGCGCGGGTGTCACGGCCGTCCACAGTCCAAAGTCGGGCGGCGTCCGCCGCACCATCCAGCGCAGGAAGAGATGCAGGCGCTTGCACGGACCGCCCGCCGACGGCAACGGAAAGAGGTGCCGGTAGCCGCGCGAGATGCGGCCGCGCGGGAAGACCTCGCGCAGGTCGGCCTCGAGGAACGCGCGGGCGAAGCGTTCCAGGGCCGGCCCGATCGGTCCATCGGCAGAATCCCCGGCCGCGAAGCACTTCTCGAGCGTGCCATGACGGGCCAGGAGATCGCGCGCGGCCAGGCAGAACGCCACGACGTCGGGCGGACGGTTGAAGCGATAGCGGAATCCCGCGAACCGCGGCCCGTCACGGATGGGATCGAACTCGCGCACGAAGGCCGCGGGTGACGGTCCCATCTCGGCGAGCACGCCCTCCAGCGCGCGACTGAAGAGGTCCACCCGGCCATAGGCCAGACACGCGGTCAGCAGGGCAACCAGCTCGCGATCGGCGGGGTCGGCGTAGCGGAAGGGGAATCGGATGGCGTCGTGTTCGACCCGTGCGGCGTAGTCGAACTCGCGATAGAGCCGCTCGAGCGGCTCACGCAAAGCGCCGGCTCCTCTCATCGACGGCTCAGGCACGATGATATCATGCCGCCACCATGACACAGATCCGTAGCGTCGGCGTCGTCGGTCTTGGCGTGATCGGGCGCGCGGTCTGCCGCGCGCTCGCGGACGGCATTCCCGGATTGCATCCCGCCGGCGCGTTGGCGCGCGATCGTGAGAGGGCGGAGACGTTCCTCGAGGGCCTCCCCGTCCCCGTGCCCTTCCTCGCTCTCGACGATCTCGTGGCCGCCTCCGACATCGTCGTCGAAGCATCGACCCAGGCCCACCTCGCGGAGATCGCGCCGCGCGCGCTCGGGGCCGGCAAGGATCTCGTCGTGCTCTCGTGTGGGGGCCTGCTCGGACGCCAGGACTGGATCGCGCTCGGCGAGGCCAAGGGCGCGCGCATCCACGTCCCCTCGGGGGCGATCGCCGGACTCGACGGGATCAAGGGCGCGCGGGTCGGCACGGTGAGCTCGGTCACCATGGAGACGCGCAAGCCGCCACTGGGGTTGGCCGGGGCGCCGTGGATCGTCGAGCGCGGGATCGACCTCGACGCCATCGCGGAAGAAACGCTGATCTTCGAGGGCCCGGCTACCGCGGCCTGCCGCGCCTTCCCGGCCAACGTCAACGTCCTCGCGGCCGTGTCGCTCGCCGGTATCGGTCCGGAACGCACGACGATCCGCATCTACGCCACGCCGGGGCTGGCGCGCAACACGCACCGGGTGACCGTCACCGGCGAGTTCGGCACGCTCACGATCGAGATCGCCAACGTGCCCTCGGAGAACCCACGCACGGGTCGGCTCTCCTATATGTCCACGATCGCGCTGCTCCGCGACCTCGGCGCCACGCTGCGCGTGGGCAGTTGAGTCGAGGGGATCGGGGGGGGCGCCAGGCCCTCCAATCCCCTTCTCCACGTTGGCGACGGCGAAGCCGGCGCGCGAACGCGTCGTCGCCGGCGCGTGCTACGATTCGGTCATCCTCAGGCACGGAGAAGACATGGCTCACAAGGGCATGACGTTCGGGATCTTCCTGGCGCCGTTCCACCGGATCGGTGAGAACCCCACGGTGGCGCTCGGGCGGGACATGGAGCTCATCGAGTGGATGGACCACCTCGGGTACGACGAGGTCTGGATCGGTGAGCACCACTCGGCCGGATGGGAGCTGATCGCCTCGCCGGAGATCTTCATCGCTGCCGCCGCCGAGCGCACCCGCCACATCAAGCTCGGCTCCGGCGTGACGAGCCTGCCGTACCACCACCCGCTGCTGGTGGCCCAGCGCTTCGTCCAGCTCGACCACATGACCCGCGGCCGTGCGATGCTCGGCTGCGGTCCGGGCGCGCTCGTGTCCGACGCCTACATGATGGGGATCGAGCCGGTGACCCAGCGGCCGCGAATGGACGAGGCGCTGGACGCGATCATGGAGCTGCTCCGCTGCGAGGAGCCCGTGACCATGAAGACCGACTGGTTCGAGCTGCGCCAGGCGCGACTGCACCTGGCCCCCTACACCGAGCCACATTTCCCGATCGCGGTGGCCAGCGTCATGACGCCATCCGGCGTGATGGCCGCCGCCCGGCACGGCCTCGGCGTGTTGTCGCTGGGCGCGGGACTTCCGGGCGGTCCGGACGCGCTCGCCAACCAGTGGAAGATCGCCGAGGAGACCGCGGCCAGGCACGGCAAGACCATGAACCGCAGGGACTGGCGCCTCGTCGTCAACGTCCACGTCGCCGAGGACGACGAGGAGGCGCTGCGCCAGGTCAAGCGCGCCGAGCGGCACGAGACGATCACCTACTTCGAGGAGACCCTCGGCCGGCCACCCGGGCGGGCCGACGATCCGCTCACCGAGGGCGTGAAGATGGGCACGACCCTGGTCGGCTCCGTCGACACGGTGGTGCGGGGCATCCAGCATCTGCAGAAACTGAGCGACGGCGGGTTCGGTGGTCTGCTCTTCCGTGCCCACGAGTGGGCGACCCGGGAGCAGACGCTCAAGAGCTACGAGCTTTTCGCGCGCTACGTCATCCCGCGCTTCCAGGGCTCGCTCGACACGATCAGGGCCTCGAACGACTGGGCCCGCGGAAACCGCAAGACGATCTTCTCCCCCAACGTCGAGGCGATCCAGCGTGCGTTCACGGAGCGCGGCCGCGCCGTCCCGGCCGACTTTCGCCAGCGAACCGCCGGCGCCCGCGACCTCGAGCCGCCGGCGACTGGCGGCTGACCCCGAAGGACTTCACGCCGCCGGCGCGCGGCCCGGACAGCCGAGCGTGTCCGACGGCGTGAGCGTCCGGCGCTACGGCACCGCGTTCGCCTCGAGGAAGCGTTCCGCTTCCAGCGCTGCCATGCAGCCCGTCCCGGCCGCGGTCACGGCCTGGCGCCACACGTGGTCCTGGACGTCGCCGGCGGCGAAGACACCCGGCACCGAGGTCTGCGTGGTGCCGGGGCCCACCTTGACGTAGCCGTTGGGCAGCAGCTCGAGCTGACCGCGGAAGACCTCGGTGTTCGGCGTGTGGCCGATGGCGACGAAGAGTCCATCCACCGGCCGCTCGGTGACCCTGCCCGTCGCGAGGTCGCGCAGGCGGACCGCGGTGACCTTGCCCTGGGCGGGATCCAGGATGTCCTCGATGACGCTGTTCCAGACGAAGGTGATCTTCGGGTTCGCGCGCGCGCGGTCTTGCATGATCTTGGAGGCGCGCAGGCTGTCGCGCCGGTGCACCACCTCCACCTTGCGGCCGAGGCGCGAGAGATAGAGAGCTTCCTCGAGCGCGGAGTCACCCCCGCCCACCACCATGATGTCCTGGTCCTTGAAGAAGAAGCCGTCGCAGGTCGCGCACGTCGACACGCCGCGGCCCATCAACTGGGCTTCCGCCCCCAGACCCAGCAGCTTGGCGGAGGCCCCGGTGGCGACGATGACGGTCTCGGCCTCGTACACGCTCTCGCCGGCGCGCACCACGAACGGCCGGCGGCTGAAATCGACGGAGGTCACGTCCTCCGGCACCATCTCGGTGCCGAAGCGCTCGGCCTGCTTGCGCATGGTTTCCATCAGCTCCGGCCCCATGACGCCGTCGACGAACCCTGGGTAGTTCTCCACGAACGTCGTCAGCATGAGCTGGCCACCCGACTGCAGGCCGGTCAGCATCAGCGGAGCGAGATTGGCGCGGGCCGCGTAGATGGCCGCCGTGTAACCCGCGGGCCCGGACCCGATGATGAGCACTTTGCGCACGGTCATGATTCCGGCGTACCTCCCTGGTTCTTACGATGCACCGCCGTTGCCGGCGGATCCCGGCGCGGACCGCGCTCAGGCGGGCAGAATCGCGCGAAGCTCGTCGAGGTCGCGGATCTCGAACTCGGGTGGGTCGATGCCGACCGGCAGTGGCGTGCGATCCGGATTGATCCAGACCGCATGCATCCCGGCCTGCTGGGCGCCGATGACGTCGATGTCGGCGCGATCGCCCACGAAGAGCGCCTCCTCGGGCGCCACGCCGACCCGGCGCAGCGCCTCGGCGAAGATCGGCGGCGCCGGCTTCCGCCAGCCGATCTCGTCGGACACCACGATCGTCCTGAACAGGTCCACCACGCCCGCGGTCTCCAGCAGCCCCAGCGCGGTCGGGGTGTAGTCGAAGTTGGAGACGACGGCCAGCCGATAGCGACGCGCGAGGTCCGCGAGCAGCCGGGCGTGGTGCGCCGGGAACTCGGCGGCCTTGGACAGCTCGCGCCGGTGCGCGTCGAGCATCCGGGTCACCAGCACCGGCGGCACCCCGCCGGGATCGAGCCCGCAACACCGAAGCAAGTGGGAGAACCGCTGGGGCGCCGTGACTTCACGATGGTCCACCGCCCGCAGCCGCTCGGCCTCGCGCCAGCTCTCCTGGAGCCCGGCGTAGAACGTCTCCAGCGTGACGTCGGGCGCGTGCTCGCGCAGCACGTCGTGGAGATGTCGCGCGGTGGTCCGCACCAGCCGGCCGCCGATCTCCGTGGTGGGCAGGCGGTCACGGTCGAAGCGCACGAGCGTGTCGAACAGGTCGAAGAGCACGGCACGGTACGCCATCGTCCTCGCCTGGACTATTCGTGAATGCGCGACGCGTTCGCCGACCGGGGGGCACGGCCGGAGGTGGGGGGATGGGGTCCGGGTGACCCATTTCCCGCCACGCGAGACGACGACGTCGCCGTATGGAATGGGAACGGCTCGCCGGCAATCGGTACGCCGTCGGCTGTGGTCAGAGGGCCCCGTCCCCCCACCTCCAGCCGTGCCCCCCGGTCGATCGCGGTGTGCGCGTTCACGAATAATCCAGGCCTAGAGCGGCTCCCGGGCCGCGTACCCTTCGTCGAGGCCGTGCCAGAACCGGATCTCACGCTCGCCGTACTTCCAGCACAGGTTGACCTCCTCGCCGTGGCGCAGGTGGGGAAAGTCCACCAACCCGAGGTCGAGATCTTTCGGTATGCCTCCGAGCTCCAGCAGGTCCTCGATCGCCTTCTGCACCTCGCGAGCCAGCGCATCGATCCGCGCGCGTCGCGCCCCCCAGGCTTCGCGGTCGATGACCGAGCCGCCGGCCATCGCCACGCGGCGCTGGTCGTCGTGCGCCGCCTGGCGAAGCGCGGTGGCCTGCGCGTGGGCGGGCCGCACGCGCTCGACGATCGTGGTGAGCCGGGGGATGAGCGCCTCGACCTCGGCGGGCGTGAAGTAGCGCTCAGCCACGGTTGTCGACGAACACGGCGTGGACTTCCTTGGGCCCGTGCACTCCGCGCGTGAGGGTGAGCTCGATGTCGGCCGTGCAGCTCGGGCCGGTGATGAAATTGATCGCGCCGCCGCGCCACGCCGGCCGCCCGTCCCCGTTCCATGCTTCGAGGAAGACGCCGGCCTGCGTGAGCGACTCGACGAGGACGCTCCGGTCGAAGACGGCCACGTGGCAGGGGGGCAGCAGCGAGGTGGAGCGCGGCCGGCCGGCCCCGGAGAGCAGCACGAGCGAGCCGGTCTCGGCGATGGCGAGATCCACGCCCGTCAGCCCGAGGTCGGCCTCGGCGATGACGCGGCGCAGGTGATCGCGCGCCGCTCCGTCGAGCGGGCCGGGCGGCATCGCGGTCGTCGCCAGCCCGTGCGCGCTCAGCGCGTCGCCGAGATCGGCGCCGAGGGCCGTCGGATGCCAGGTCACGAGCCGCGTCGCCTGCCGCTCGCGGGCCAGCCCGGCCACGAGGTCCGGAACGTCGGCCAGACGGCTCACCCGGTGGAACACCCCCCCGACGCGCTCGAACTCTTCGCGGAAGCGGCCCAGTGTCTGCAGCCAGCGCTCGGCCAGCTCACGGCGGATGGTGTCGGCCATCGCGGCCGGTCGCGCCGGCCGCTCCATCGGTGTCGCCGACGCCGACGCGGGCGCGGCGGCCAGCTCCCGGCGGATGCGCGCCATGAAATCGGCGCGGGTCGTCATCGGCGGCGCCATCCGGATTGCGTCCGCCCTGTCATCGTTGGCACCATCCCATGCTCGGCCCGATCATCGTTCCCGCTCCAGCTCGCGCCAGCGCTCGGAGAAGGTCTTGGACGCCACCGCGGGCAGATCGCGGTCCCGGGTCCACTCGCCCAGGAAGCCCGGCAGGCGACGGATCCGGCCGTTGCGGGCGAATGGTCGCTGGAACAGGCGCGCGAGGGGCGCGCTCATCCGGTAGAGCAACGGTGATCGCAGCAGCCGGCCGCCGAGTCGGAACACCGAGCGCTCGCTCGCCGGCGCCACACCGTGGGCCACGTTTTCCTTCCGCAGCTCGATCAACATGCGCGGAATGTCGATGCGCACCGGGCAGGCGTCGACGCAGGCGCCGCAGAGCGACGACGCGTGGGCGAGCTCGCTGACGGACTCACGGCCGTGGAGCATCGCCGTCAGCAAGATCCCGATCGGGCCCGGATAGGTGTAGCCGTAGGCGTGCCCGCCCGTCTGCCGGTACACCGGGCACACGTTCAGACAGGCGCCGCAGCGCAGACACGCCAGCGCGTCCCGGAGCGGGCCCGAGATCTGGCGAATGCGGCCGTTGTCGAGCAGCACCAGGTGGAACTCGTCCGGTCCTTCGAGCTCACCGGCGTGTCGCGGTCCCTGCACCAGCGTCGTGTACACGGACAGCTTCTGGCCGGTGGCGCTCTTGGCGAGGATGGCGAGGAACACGGCGAGGTCGGTCAGGGACGGGATCACCTTCTCCACGCCCATGACGGCCACGTGCACCCGCGGCAGCGACGTCACCATGCGCCCGTTGCCCTCGTTGGTGACGAGGACGACGGTGCCGGTGTCCGCCACGGCGAAGTTCGCGCCGGTGATTCCGAGATCGGCGTCGAGGAACTTCTGGCGCAGCTCCGCCCGCGCGATCCGCGTGAGCACCTCGGGATCGGCCGCCACCGGCTGCTTCAGCTCGCGCGCGAACAGCTCGGCCACCTGCTCCTTCGTCTTGTGGATGGCCGGCGCGATGATGTGCGACGGCTTCTCGCCGGCGAGCTGGATGATGTACTCGCCGAGGTCGGTCTCCACCGGCGTGACGCCGGCGTGGGCGAGCGCGTCGTTCAGCTCGATCTCTTCCGTCGCCATCGACTTGGACTTCACGGCCATGCGCGCCCCCGTCCGGCGCGCGACGTCGAGGATGACCTCCCGCGCCTCTTCGGGACTGGTCGCGTAGTGGACGTGGCCGCCCAACCGCTCGACGTTGTCGATGAGCTGATCGAGGTACCGATCGAGATGCTGGAGGGTGGCGTCCTTGATCTGCCGCCCGCGGTCGCGCAGCGCTTCGCCGTGGGGAAAGTCGCTGAAGGCCTCCCGGCGCAGCTGGATGAAGCGCGTGGTCGCGATGGTGAGCGCCTTCTGCAGAACGCCGTCCTGCAGCGCGCCGGCCGCGCGGTCGCGGAACGGGACGGTCGGCGCCGTCATGGCCGGCCCGCCGGCGAGGCCGTCATCGGTCGCCGGGCCCCAGCAGCTCGGCAAGGTGCACGGCGCGGACGGCCGAGCCGCGACGGCTGAGCCCCCCGCGCATTTGCAGGAGGCAGCCGGCGTCGCAGGCGACCACGCAGGCGGCTCCGGTGGCCTCCACGTTGGCCAGCTTCTTGGCGAGAATGGCCGCGGATATCTCGGGCAACCGGACGGCGAACGAGCCGCCGAACCCACAGCACTCGTCGCTTCCGGGCAGCTCCACGAAGTCCACGCCCTTCAATCCGCGCAAGACCGTGCGCGGCGCCGCCGACTCGTGCAGCCCCCGAAGGAGATGGCAGGAGTCGTGGTAGGTCACGCGGCCCTTCACGCGGCTGTCGAACTCGGTGCGGCCGACCACCTGCACGAGGTACTGGGAGAACTCGTACGTGCGCGCGGCGAGCCGCTCGGCTTCCGCGCGCTGGCCGGGATCCGACATCAGTCCCGCGTACTCGTGCTTCACCATGAAGGCGCACGAGCCCGACGGCACCACGACGGCGGCCGAGTCGCGAAACACCTCCAGCGTCCGCTGGGCGACCGCGGCCGCTTCGGCGTGGTAGCCGGAGTTGAACAGCGGCAGGCCGCAGCACGTCTGCCCGGCCGGGAAATCGACCGCCACCGCGCAGGCCCGCAACACGCGCACGATCCGTTCGCCGACCTCGGGATAGAAGAGATCGCCGAGGCAGGTGACCATGAGCGACGCGTGCAGCGCCGTCGGAGCGGCGGTCATGCGTGCGGCGGCGGCGACACCACCACGAGCACGGTGAGCCGCCCCGGGCCATCGTTGCGAACACCGTGCGACGCGCCGGCGGCCGCGACCACCGCCTCACCGGGCTCGGCCGTCGTCTCCGCGCCGTCGATCACGAAGCGGCCGCGGCCGTCGACCACGACGTAGAACTTGTCCATGTCGTCGTGCACGTGCGCCTTCTGCTCCTGGCCCGGCTCCAGGCAGTAGAGGTCGAGCTGCGCGCGCCCCGTCCGGGCGAGGGCGATCTTCGCCATGCGGTCCGGCTGAAACTTGGCCTGCTCGCTGATCCGGATCTTCATCGTTCCTCCCGCGGCCCGGCCGCGTCCACCGACCGCGCCAGCAGCTCGACGGGGTGGAGCGCCTCCACCGCGAGCCCGTGCCCCCGGCATCCCTTGACGATCTGGAGCAGACACCCCGGGTTGCCGGCGGCCACGATCTGCGCGCCCGTCTCCCGGATGCGGGCGACCTTGCGTTCGAGCAACGCTTCCGCCATCGCCGGCTCGAAGAGATTGTAGACGCCTGCGCTGCCGCAGCACAGGTCGCTGTCCGCGAGCTCGACCAGGGTGAGCCCCGGGATGCGGCGCAGCAGCGCGCGCGGTTGCTCGCGAATCCGCTGGCCGTGGGCCAGGTGACACGCGTCGTGGTAGGTGACGGTCATCGGCAGCGGCCCGAGCGGGAGATCGGCGTCGATCAGGAGCTCGCTGACGTCGCGAACCCGGGCGGCCAGCGACCGCACCCGCGCATCATGGGGGAGCCAGTGGCCGTACTCCTTCATGGCCGAGCCGCAGCCGGCCGCGTCGACGACGACGTGATCGACGCCGGCGAACGCCCGCGCGAGGTCGCGCCCGCGTTCTCGATAGACGTCGAGGTTCCCGGCATGCAGGTCGAGCGCGCCGCAGCAGCCCTGGTTGGCCGGCACGACCACGTCCCAGCCGCCGAGCGCGAGCAACCGCGCGGTGGCGCGGCCGACGTTCGGATAGAGGTGGCGCTGCACGCAGCCGGTGAGCAACCCCACGCGCCCGCGCGCGGTCCCCCGTGCCGGCACGCGTTCCGGCAATGGCGCCCACCTCGGAACGGCCGGCAGCAGCGCTTCCATTGCGGCCAGGCGCGGGAGGCGGCGCAGGATACCGCTGCGACGCACGAGGGCCTGCACGCCGGATCGCTGGTACACGCGCACCAGCGCCAGCGCGCGTCCGAGCCGGCGCGGATGGGGAAACAGGCCCAGCACGAGCCGGCGCAGCGCGCCGTGCGTCGACGGATGGCGTTGGCGAACGAGCTGGGCACGCGTGGCCGCGAGCAGCGAGCCGAACGGCACGCCGGCGGGACAGGCGCTCTCGCACGCGCGACAGCCGAGACAGAGGTCGAGATGATGGGCGAACGTCTCGGTGAGCTGGATCCGGCCTTCGGCGGCGGCGCGAATCAGATAGAGACGGCCGCGCGGCGAATCCATCTCCTCGCCGAGGACGCGGTAGGTCGGACACTGCGGCAGGCAGATCCCACAGTGCACACAGCTCCGGAGCGCGTCCATCGACGGCGCATCCGCGCCTTGGAACGCGCTGCGGCCGCTCGCGGTCGGCGCCGGCGCCGCTGGGGCCGCCGTCATCAGAGCCGGCCCACGAAGCGGCCGGGATTCAGCACGCGCCCGCGATCGAACTCGTCTCTGAGCGACCTCATGAGGGCGAGCGCCCCGGGCTCGACCGGTCCCCACGGATCGATGACCTCGCGGACCTCGGCCGGCCCGCGCTCCACCACGACGCTTCCTCCCGCGTCCGCCACGAACGCCCGCAGGCCCTCGACGAGCGCGCGCGTCGTCTCGACGTCCGCCGCGGGCAGCCCGACGGTGAGGGTGCCGAGGGCGACGCTCCCGGTGACGAGCGCGGGCGCGTGCCGCTCGACTTCCCGCATCGCCCCGATCACCGCGGTGGGCAGCGTGGCGACGCGCAGGCCGACCGCTCCGGCCCGCGCCGTCTGCGCGTAGACCTCCCAGAAATCGGCGCCCACCGACGTCACCGCGCCGCCGGCCGCCCGCGCGAGCCGCTCTACCGCCTCGCTCTGGGCGCGAACCGCGGCCTCCGCGGAGCCGATGGACACCGCCACCGCGACGCGCTCGGTTTCCTCGCCCGCGAGGCGGAGCACGTGAGCGTTCAGGATCTCGATCCGACTGGGCTCTATGCTGGAGTCGAGCAGCGCGGCGACGAAGCCCCCCGCCGCCTCCGCGGTGCCGAAGGCGGCCAGCCACGTCCCCTCCGTCTCGGGCGCCGGATGCAGCCGCAGCGTGAGCTCGGCCAGGACACCGAGCGTGCCGAGCGCCCCGACGTGCAGCTTCGGAACGTCGTAGCCCGACACCGACTTCACGACCTTCGCGCCGCCCCACGTCACGACCCCGTCGGCCTGCACGAAGCGCACGCCGAGCAAGAGATCGCGCATGGTGCCGTGGCGCAGCCGGCGCGGGCCACTGGCACCGGTCGCGGCCAGACCGCCGAGCGTCCGGGAGCGCCAGCCCGGCGGATCGAGGGGCAACAGCTGCCGTCGGGCCGCGAGCCGAGAGGCGAGGCTGCCCGCGGTCACACCGGCGTGGACGGTGACGGTGAGGTCGTCGGGGTTGTACTCGGGGATCTCGTCCAGACCGCTGAGGTCGAGGACGACGTCGACTCGCGCCGGCGGGAAACCCAGCTCGAGCGAGCTGCCACTCCCCCGCGGCGTGACGGCCAGACGCTCTTCCGCGGCCAGTGCGATCACGCCCGCCAGGGCGTCGATCGAACGGGGACGGGCGACCCAGGCCGGCCGGCGGCCGTCGATCGCCATCGCGGCCGTGAGCGTCGAGTGGTCGTGGAGCCGATCGCGGCCGACGATGTCGGCCAGGGCGCCCCCCACGGAGCGGGCGGAGACGCTCACGAGCGCGATGCGGCGGCGCGGCTCACGCGATCAGATCCAGGTGCCGGCCGGGAGCGCGGGGCGCGTGGGCCGGAAGCCTTCGCCGCAGGCGGGATGCGAGGGCAGCAGCTTGCCGGGGTTCATGATCGCGTCCGGATCGAAGACGCGGCGCATGCGGTACATGAAGTTCAGATCGGCGTCGGCGTACTGCAGCGGCAGCTTCTTGGCCTTGTCGATGCCCACGCCGTGCTCGCCGGTCACGGTGCCCCCGAGCGCGATGCAGGCCTCGAGCAGCTCGTCGTTGGCGCGGGTGGCCCGCGCCAGCTCCTCGGGACGACGATCGTCGTAGCAAATCATCGGGTGAAGGTTGCCATCGCCGGCGTGGAACACGTTCGCGATCATCACGTGATGCCGCGCCGCGATCGCCTCCATCTCGCGCATGATCTCGGGCAACCGCGATCGCGGCACCACGGCGTCCTGCAACAGGTAGCTCGCGGTCACGCGTCCCACCGCGCCCGCCGCTTCTTTGCGTCCCTTCCAGAGCAGCGCGCGCTCGGCGTCGTCGCGGGCGACCTGGACCTGGAGCGCGCCGCGCGCCCGACAGATCGCGGCGCACCGCTCGGCCTGGGCCTCGACTTCGGCGCGCGGCCCGTCCAGCTCGATGAGCAGCACCGCGTCCGCATCCCGGGGATAGACCGGCGCGACGCCGGCGTTGATGGCTCCGATGATGACGCGATCGAGCATCTCCATCGCGGCCGGCACGATGCCGGCGGCGATGATCTCCGACACCGTCTCGGACGCCCGCACCAGCGACGCGAAAGCCGCCAGCAACGTCTTCACCGCCTCCGGCACGTGCAGCAGGCGTACCGTGACCGCCGTGACCAGCCCGAGCGTCCCCTCCGAGCCGACCGCGACGCCCGTGAGGTCGTAGCCGGGCCGGTCCACGACCTTGCCCCCGAGGTGCACGAGCTCACCGGCCCCGGTCACCAGCTCCAGGCCGAGGACGTGGTTCGTGGTGATGCCATACTTCAGACAGTGCGGCCCCCCCGCATTGGTCGCGACGTTGCCGCCGATGGACGAGACCATCTGGCTCGACGGGTCCGGCGCGAAGAAGTAGCCGCTCGCCGCGACGGCCCGCGTGAGCCACAGGTTGATGAGCCCGGGCTGCACGGTCGCCGTGCGGTTCGGCAGGTCGAGCTCGACGACCTGATCCATCCGCGTCGTCGCCACCATCACGCCGCCCGCGGGCGCCATCGCGCCCCCGATCAACCCCGTCCCCGACCCGCGCGGCACGATCGGCACCCGCTCCCGCCGGCACAACCGCACCACCGCCTGCACCTGCGCCGCCGTCGTGGGCAGGACGACGGCATCCGGCGCCCCCTTGTAGAACGTGTGCATGTCACACTCGTACACGAGCCGCCCCTCATCGGAGACGATCACACCGTCCTTCCCGACGATCGCGTACAGCTCGTCAACGATGCCGCGGCTCAGCGCCATGCCACCCCTAGCCTACCAAGCCCGAGCGTACGAGGAGACAGCAACGGGAGACCCGGCCGCGAAGAACGGATTGAGCAGGCCCGGCGAGAAGACCGGGCCGAGAAGATCCGGGAGCGGAAGGAAAAGAACGCGAGCAGCCGACACAACGGGAACGGGCAGAATCGGGACAGGAAGAACGGCCGAGGAGACCCAGGAAACGCGGTCTCGAGTCCACACGTCGCCAATCAACGCTTCGAGCGCGGGCTATGCCCGCGCCTTCCGATCCGGGGGGGAGGCAGCGGAGCGAGCCGAAGGCTCGCGGAGC
The DNA here is from genome assembly GCA_041492755.1 of Methylomirabilia bacterium. Classification (GTDB taxonomy): domain Bacteria; phylum Methylomirabilota; class Methylomirabilia; order Rokubacteriales; family CSP1-6; genus JBGPXN01. The sequence continues at coordinate 17,510 of JBGPXN010000010.1, forward strand.
GTCGGAAGGGGGGCGGAGCCCCCCTCCGAGGGCTATCCCCCCTCCGAGCTAATCTTCCAGGTGTCCCCGGAGGTCAGCAGCTTGGTGATGTCGCCGGGTCCACGCTCCGAGATCGCGCGTTGCTCCTGCTCGAGCACGATGGACTCGTAAATGGGCGCCTGGATCGCCGAAAGCACGCCGATCGGGATGGGAAACTCCGGCGTCCAGAGATCGGCGAGGAGCTTGGCCGCGTTCACGTTCGTCTCGTCGTGCACCCACTGACCGCTCGAGCCGACTTCCGCGGCGGCCACGACCCGCGGCGTCAGGCCGTCCATCACCAGCGCGCGCCGGTCGTTGGCCGGACCGAACAGCAGCGGCTTGCCGTGCTCGAGACGGAGCTCGTGGGCGACCTTGGACTCCTTCTCGTACAGCACGTTCCACGTGAGATCGTTGTACACGTTACAGTTCTGGAGGATCTCGAGGAACGCCGTGCCCTTGTGGTGCGCGGCGCGCTTGAGCATCTCGTCCATGTGCTTCATGTCACGGTCGATCGTGCGGCCCACGAACGTCGCACCGCACCCGAGCGCAAACGACAACGGGTTCACCGGCCGGTCGGCCGAGCCCACCGGCGTGGACTTGGTCACCTTGCCGAGCTCGCTCGTCGGCGAGTACTGGCCCTTGGTCAGGCCATAGATGCGATTGTTGAACAACAAGATCGTCACGTCCACGTTGCGTCGCAGGATATGCAACATGTGGTTGCCGCCGATCGACAGCCCGTCGCCGTCCCCGGTGACCACGAACACCTTGAGGTCAGGGCGGGCCACCCGCAGCCCGGTGGCGATCGCCGGCGCCCGGCCGTGGATCGTGTGGAACCCGTACGTGTTCATGTAGTACGGAAACCGGCTCGAGCAGCCGATGCCCGAGATGAACACGATGTTCTCGCGCGGGATGCCCAGGTCCGGCATCGATTTCTGGATCGCGCTCAGGATCGCGTAGTCCCCGCAGCCCGGGCACCAGCGCACGTCCTGGTCGGACTCGAAGTCTTTCTTGGTGTACTTCGGAACTTCGGCGGCTTCGGCTCCACTGGTACTCATCAGACACTCCCCAGGAGTTGGTCGATGGCGTCGTGAATCTCTTCGCTGGCCAGAGGCAAACCGCGCACACGGTTGAAGCCCACGGCGTCCACCAGGTACTCGGCGCGCAGCACGCGCACGAGCTGCCCGCTGTTGATCTCGGGAACGAGGATCTTCCGATACTCACGCAGGATGTGGCCGAGGTCCGGCGGCAGCGGGTTGAGATGGCGCAGGTGGATCGACGCGACGGACTTCCCGTCCGCCTGCGCGCGCTCCACCGCGGCCGTGATCGACCCGTAGGTGCCGCCCCAGCCCACCACGAGGAGGTCGCCGGTGGCGGGCCCGTTGATGGTCGTCGGCGGGATCTCCTGCGCCACGCGCCGCACCTTCTCGGCGCGCTGGCGCACCATGTGGTCGTGGTTCTCGGGATCGTAGGAGATGTTGCCGGTTACGTCCTGCTTCTCGATCCCGCCGATGCGGTGCTCGAGCCCCGGCGTGCCCGGCCGCACCCACGGCCGCGACAGCGTCGCGGGATCGCGCAGGTACGGGAAGAAGCCTTCCTTCTCGGTGCGGAAGTGGATGTCGATCGGCGGCAGCGTGCTGACGTCGGGAATGAGCCACGGCTCGGAGCCGTTGGCGAGGAAGCCGTCGCTCAGCACGATCACCGGCACCATGTACTTGGCCGCGATCCGCACGGCCTCGTAGGCAATGTAGAAACAGTCGCCCGGCGTGGCGGGCGCGATCACGACCACCGGCGACTCGCTGTTCCGGCCGTAGAGCGCCTGCATGAGGTCGGCCTGCTCGGTCTTCGTCGGCAATCCCGTCGACGGTCCGCCGCGCTGGATGTCGAAGATGACCAGCGGCAGCTCCGCGGTCACGGCCAGCCCGATTCCCTCGGCCTTGAGGGCGATCCCCGGTCCACTGGACCCGGTCACGCCGATGGCGCCGCCGAACGAGGCGCCGATGGCGGCGGTGACGGCGGCGATCTCATCCTCGGCCTGGATCGTGCGCACGCGGAACCGTTTGTGCATCGCCAGCTCTTCGAGGATGCTGCTGGCCGGCGTGATCGGGTACGCGCCGTACACGATCGGCAGCTTCGAGCGCTCGGCGGCGGCGAGCAGCCCCCAGGCGAGGGCGCGGTTGCCGGTCATGGCGCGATAGAGACCCGGCGGCATCTCGGCCGCTTCGACCGCGTAGTGCTCGGCGAAGATTTCGGCCGTCTCACCGAAGGCGTGCCCGGCCTTGAGCACGCGCGTGTTGGCCTCGGCGACGTCGCCGCTCTTGGCGAACTTCTTGTTGATCCACTCCAAGGTCGGCTCGAGCGGCCGTGTGTAGATCCAGGAGACGAGGCCCAGCGCGAAGAAGTTCTTGGTGCGGTCTTTCTCCTTGGTGTTGAGCGGCAGATCCTTGATGGCCTCGTGGGTGAGGGCCGTCATGTCGACCTTGTGCAGGCGGTAACGCTCGGCCAGCGCGGGGTCGTCGAGTGGGGGGGACGCGTATCCAGCCTTGTCGAGGTTGCGCTTGTCGAACGCCGCCGTGTTGACGATGAGCAAGCCGCCCGGCTTGAGGTCGCTGAGGTGCACCTTGAGCGCGGCGGGATTCATCGCCACCAGGCAGTCCAGCCGATCGCCCGGCGTGTACACGCGCTGGCTGCCGAACTGCAGCTGGAAGCTCGAAACACCGAAGAGCGTGCCGGCAGGCGCACGGATCTCGGCGGGGAAATTCGGCAGCGTTGCGATGTCGTTACCGGCCCACGCCGATTCGGTCGTGAACTGTTCGCCCGTCAGCTGCATTCCGTCGCCGGAGTCACCGGCGAAGCGAATGACGGCGCGATCCAGCTCCTTCAGCGCTTTCGGGGCTCCCCTGACGGCCGTCTCGCTCATCGGGCGCTCTCTCCTCCGGCGGTCTTTTCGCTCTGGTGGCCCTCGGCAACCCGGCCGCGCAGACGCTTCCACGCGCCGATGGCCGGAATCACGCGGGCTTGCCCGTGCTACCTCCGACCGCCCGGTGCCAAACCACGGTTATCGTAGCGGACGCGCCGTCGGAGGGCAAGGACTGATGCGTGGTTTGGCGCGTGGTTAGATCGCCCTCAGCCCGACGCGGCGACGGGCCCGGGGCCTCGTTCCTGAGCACCATCGTGGCTCGCCGAGCGCAGTAACTCCACGAATCGTTGCACGGTCGGGGCCAGCGGGCGGGCCCGCCGATGGATGAGTCCAACCGGGCGGACCAGGTCGGCGATGCCGACCGGAACGATGGTCAGAGTGCCGATCGACGCCTCCTTCGCCACGGTGTGGCGCGGCAGCAGGCTGACGCCGGCCTGGATCATGATGGCCTGCTTGATGGTCTCGATGTTGTCGAAGGCCATGACCGTATTGACTTTGACGTTGTGTTGCCGGAGCGTGCGGTCGATGGCCTTGCGAATCGTCAACTCCGGGTCGAAGGCCACGAACGCCTCGCCTTGCAAATCGGCCGGATGCACGATCCGCCGCCGGGCCAGCCGGTGGCTCGGGTGACAGACGAAGACCATCGGCTCGGACTTGAGCGGGACGACCGTGAGCCCGCGTTCGGTCGGCGGATACGACATGACCCCGACGTCCGCCTTGCCCTCGTGGACGGCCTCGACCACCTTGTGCGGATGGAGGCACTCGAGCTCGACGCGCGCGTTCGGATAGAGCGACAGGAACCGCTGGATGTGGTGACTCATGTCGTGCAGACCGACCGAGTAGATCGCCGCCACCCGCACCGCGCCATTCACCTGCGCCTTGAGCGTCGCCACCGAGGCCCGCGCTTGCTCCCAGCCCTCGAGGACCGACCGGCACGCCGTGTAGAACGTCTCGCCTTCCGGCGTGACACCGAGCGGGCGGCGGGAGCGGTCGATGAGCGCGACGCCGAGCTCGCGCTCGAGCAGCTGTACAGCCTGGCTGGCCGCCGATTGCGAGACGAAGTTCAGCTCGGCGCCCCGCGAGAAGCTCCGAAGACGCACGACGTCGCAGTAGAGACGGAGCGTTTCGAGGTGCACCTGGCCAGTCTACATGATAAGGACTGCTGATACCTACCATGTATCTTTTCCTTATCGACTAATGCTTTCGGAGTGGGTAGTATCGTGCAACTCTTCACAACCACCTGAGACGGTCGTGGCTGAAAGAGGAATGACGATGAAGCCGGAATACTCGGGACCCCCGCCTGCCCAGGGCCTCTACGACCCTCGCCACGAGCACGACGCCTGTGGCGTCGGCTTCGTGGTGGACATCAAGGGGCGCAAGTCGCACACGATCGTCCGCCAAGCGCTCCGCGTCCTGATGAACCTCCTTCACCGCGGCGCGTGCGGCTGCGAGCCCAACACGGGCGACGGCGCCGGCGTCTTGATCCAGATGCCGGACCGCTTCCTCCGTCGGGAGTGCGGCCGGCTCGGGATTCCCCTGCCGGCGGCCGGAGCCTACGGCGCCGGACTCGTCTTCCTCCCGCGCGACGTCGTTCAGCGCGACAAGGTCCAGTCGATGATCCAGGGCCTCGTCGCCGAGGAAGGCCAACGCCTGCTCGGGTGGCGGGACGTCCCGACCGACGATCACCACCTGGGCAACACGGCGGTCGCGGTGGAGCCCCACATCAAGCAAGTGTTCATCGGTGGCGCGCCGGAGCTCGACCAGCCGGCGCTCGAGCGCAAGCTCTACGTCATCCGCAAGCGCATCGAGGCTGCGGTGGAGACGCTCGACTTCCCCGAAAAACGCTTCGTGTACTTCCCGAGCCTGTCGTCGCGGACGCTGATCTACAAGGGGATGCTGAGCGCCGACCAGATCGAGACGATGTTCCCCGACCTGGTCGATCCCGAGGTCGAGTCGGCGCTCGCGCTCGTGCACCAGCGGTTCAGCACGAACACGTTCCCGTCGTGGCCGCTCGCGCACCCGTACCGGTACATCGCCCACAACGGTGAGATCAACACCCTGCGCGGCAACATCAACTGGATGCGGGCGCGCGAGGCGTTGTGCCGCTCCGGCGTGCTCGGCGACGAGCTGGCCAAGGCGCTGCCGGTCACCCGGGAGGGGCTGTCGGACTCGGCCACGTTCGACAACGTGCTCGAGTTCCTCGTCATGAACGGCCGCTCCCTGCCCCACGCGATCCTCATGATGATCCCCGAGCCGTGGCAGAACCACGAGGCCATGAGCCCGGAGCGGCACGCGTTCTACGAATATCACTCCTCGCTCATGGAGCCGTGGGATGGTCCCGCGTCCATCGCCTTCACCGATGGCACCGTGATCGGGGCCGTGCTGGACCGGAACGGGCTTCGGCCGTCGCGCTATTACGTCACCAAGGACGACATGGTGGTGATGGCGTCCGAGGTCGGCGTGCTCGACATCGCCCCCGAGAACATCCTGGTCAAGGAGCGATTGCATCCGGGACGCATCTTCCTGGTCGACACCGCCCAGGGCCGGATCATCGACGACGAAGAGATCAAGGCGCAGCTCGCCGCCGAGCATCCGTACGCGGACTGGCTGCGGGACAACCTCGTGCGCATCGAAGACCTGCCCGCGCAGCCGGTGGCCAAGCCCGATCACGACACCGTGCTGACTCGTCAGCTCGCCTTCGGCTACACCCACGAAGATCTCCGGATCCTGCTCGGCCCGATGGCCAAGAACGGCGAGGAGCCGATCGGCTCGATGGGCACCGACACCGCGCTCGCCGTGCTGTCGGAGCGGCCGCGGCTGCTCTACGACTACTTCAAGCAGCTCTTCGCGCAGGTCACCAACCCGCCGCTGGACGCGATCCGCGAGGAGCTCGTGACGTCCATGGAGAGCACGGTCGGGCCGGAGGGCAATTTGCTCGAGCCCACGCCGGCCTCGTGCCGGCAGATCGTCATCAGGGACCCGGTGCTCAGCAACGAGGAGCTGGCCAAGCTCGGCGGTGTCGACGTCCACGGCTTCCGCGCCGCGACGCTGCTGACCCTCTACCCGGTCGCCGAGGGGCGCGCGGGGCTGGAGCGCGCGCTGGAGGCGCTGCAGCAACGGGCCAGCCGCGCCATCGCCGACGGCTACAACGTGGTGATCCTCTCCGATCGTGGCGTGGGCCGCGAGCGCGCGGCCATTCCGAGCCTGCTCGCCACCGCGGCCGTGCACCACCATCTCGTGCGCGAGGGCACCCGGACGCGCTGCGGCCTCGTCGTCGAGACCGGCGATGCGCGCGAGGTCCACCACATGTGCCTGCTCATCGGCTACGGGGCGGGCGCGGTCAACCCGTGGGTGGCCTTCGAGACCATTGACGACATGATCCACGAGGGCCTGCTGCCCGATCTCGACCACAAGCAGGCGGTCAAGAACTACATCAAGGCGCTCAACAAGGGCATCCTCAAGGTCATGTCGAAGATGTGGATCTCGACGCTGCAGAGCTACTGCGGCGCCCAGATCTTCGAGGCCATCGGGCTCAATCGCGACCTCGTCGGCCGCTATTTCACCGGCACCGCGTCCCGGGTCGGCGGCATCGGCATCGACGTCATCGCCGAGGAAGTCCGGCGCCGGCACCAGCACGCGTTCCCCGAGCGGCCGGTGGGCGTGCCCGATCTGGACTGGGGCGGCGAGTACCAATGGCGGCGCGACGGGGAATATCACCTCTTCAACCCCGACACCGTCTTCAAGCTGCAGCACGCCACCCGCGCCGGTCAGTACCGGATCTACCAGGAGTACACGAAGCTCGTCGATGACCAGAACCGGCGGCTCGCCACCCTGCGCGGCCTGATCCGGCTGCATCCGGCCAGCGCCCCGATCCCCCTCGAGGACGTGGAGCCGGTGGAGACGATCCTCAAGCGGTTTGCCACCGGCGCCATGTCGTACGGCTCCATCAGCCAGGAAGCGCACGAGACGCTGGCGATTGCGATGAACCGGATCGGCGGCAAGTCCAACACGGGCGAGGGCGGCGAAGACCCCAAACGCTATCAGCGAGACGCCAACGGCGACTGGCGGCGGAGCGCGATCAAGCAGGTGGCCTCCGCCCGCTTCGGGGTGACGAGCGAGTACCTCGTCAACGCGGACGATTTGCAGATCAAGATGGCGCAGGGGGCGAAGCCCGGCGAAGGGGGTCAGCTTCCCGGACACAAGGTCTACCCGTGGATCGCGCAGGTGCGCTACGCGACGCCCGGAGTGGCCTTGATCTCGCCGCCGCCGCACCACGACATCTATTCGATCGAGGACCTGGCCCAGCTCATCCACGATCTGAAGAATTCCAATCCGCAGGCGCGCATCCACGTGAAGCTCGTGGCCGAGGTCGGCGTCGGCACCGTCGCGGCCGGGGTGGCCAAGGCCCACGCCGACGTCGTGCTGATTTCCGGCCACGACGGCGGCACCGGCGCATCGCCCCTCACCTCCATCAAGCATGGGGGCGTGCCGTGGGAGCTCGGCCTGGCCGAGACGCAGCAGGTGCTGGTGCTCAACAAGCTGCGCGACCGCATCGTGGTCCAGGTCGACGGTCAGATGAAGACGGGACGCGACGTCGTCATCGCGGCCCTGCTGGGCGCCGAGGAATTCGGCTTCTCCACCGCGCCGCTCGTGGTCCTGGGCTGCATCATGATGCGCGTCTGCCACCTCAACACTTGCCCGGTGGGGATCGCCACCCAGGACCCCGAGCTGCGCGCGCGCTTCACCGGCAAGCCGGAGTTCGTGACGACCTTCTTTCGCTTCATCGCCGAGGAAGTGCGGCAGTACATGGCGGAGCTCGGGTTCCGCTCCCTGGAGGAGATGATCGGGCGCGTCGACCGGCTGGACTTCGAGCCCGCCCTCGATCACTGGAAAGCGCGCGGGCTGGATTTGTCCGCGATCCTCTACCAGCCCTCCATGCCGCCGGACGTCGCCCGCCGCTGCATCGTGCCGCAGGATCACGGCCTGGAGCGCTCGCTCGACCACACCACGCTCATCCCGCGTTGCCGCGCGGCGCTGGAGCACCGCACCCCCGTCGCGCTCGCGCTGCCCATCCGCAACGTGAACCGCACGGTGGGCACCACGCTCGGGTACGAAGTCACCCGCCGCTACGGCAGCGAGGGCTTGCCGGAGGACACCATCAAGGTGCACTTCACCGGCTCCGCCGGGCAAAGCTTCGGCGCGTTCGTCCCCCGGGGCATCAGCTTCGTGCTCGAGGGCGACGCCAACGACTACTGGGGCAAGGGCCTCTCCGGCGGGCGGCTCGTCGTGTATCCGCCGGCGCGCTCCACGTTCGTGCCCGAGGAGAACATCATCATCGGCAACGTGGCCCTCTACGGGGCGACCAGCGGCGAAGCCTACGTTCGCGGCGTGGCCGGTGAGCGGTTCGGCGTGCGCAACAGTGGCGCGCGCACCGTCGTGGAGGCTGTGGGCGACCACGGATGCGAGTACATGACCGGCGGGCGCGTCGTCGTCCTCGGTCGCACCGGACGCAACTTCGCGGCGGGCATGTCGGGGGGGATCGCGTACGTCCTCGACGTGGACGGCGACTTCAAGCAGCGCTGCAACCTCGGCATGGTCGATCTCGGGCCGCTCGACCAGGCCGAGGACATCGAGGTCGTCCGTGACCTGGTGGAGCGCCACGTCGCGTTCACCGGCTCGGCGTACGCCGCGGCCATCCTCGCCGACTGGATCGGCCTTCAGCCCCGCTTCGTGAAGGTCATGCCCAGGGACTTCAAGCGGGTCATGAACGCCGAAGCGAAGGCGCGCGCCGAAGGGCGCGAGCCGACGTTCGCCGAGCTGGTCGGCGCCACCAGCGGGTAAGCGGCGTGGGCAAGGTCACCGGCTTCCTGGAGATCAAGCGCAAGAAGCCGTCGGCGCGCCCCGTCGAGGAGCGGCGGCGGGACTGGAAGGAAGTCTATCTTCCCTACCCCGTCGCCGATCTCGAGAAGCAGGCCGCGCGGTGCATGGACTGCGGGATCCCGTTCTGCCATCAGGGGTGTCCGCTCGGCAACCTGATCCCGGACTGGAACGATCTCGTCTACCGGCACCAGTGGCAGGACGCGATCCAGCGCCTGCACGCCACCAACAACTTCCCGGAGTGGACGGGACGGCTCTGTCCCGCGCCGTGCGAGGGCTCGTGCGTCCTCGGCATCAACGACGATCCGGTGACGATCAAGGCCGTCGAGGTGTCCATCGTGGAGCGCGCGTTCGACGAAGGGTGGGTCACGCCGCAGCCACCCCCGGCGCGGACCGGGAAGAAGGTCGCCGTCGTCGGCTCGGGGCCCGCCGGGCTGGCCGCGGCCGACCAGCTCAACCGGGCCGGCCACGCGATCACCGTCCTCGAGCGGTCCGATCGGATCGGCGGGCTCCTCCGCTACGGCATTCCCGAATTCAAGATGGAGAAGCGCTTCGTCGATCGGCGGCTCACCGTCATGGAAAAGGAAGGCGTCGTCTTCCGCACCAGCGTCGACGTCGGCCGGGGCGTCACCATGCACGCGCTCCAGCGCGACTTCGACGCCATCGTCCTCGCCTGCGGCGCGGGCTGGCCCCGCGATCTTCCCCTTCCCGGCCGCGAGCTGGCCGGCATCCATTTCGCGATGGAGTACCTCACGCTCCAGAACCGGCGCTGTGAGGGCGACGTCGTGCCCGACGCGCGATTCATCAGCGCTCAGGGCAAGCGGGTCGTCATCATCGGCGGCGGCGATACGGGCGCCGACTGTCTGGGCACGGTCCATCGGCAGGGCGCCGCCTCCGTTCACCAGTTCGAGCTCCTGCCCCGGCCGCCGGACACGCGCGCCGCGGACAACCCGTGGCCCACGTGGCCCAACGTCTTTCGCGTCTCCTCCGCCCACGAGGAAGGCGGCGAGCGGGTCTACGCGGTGTCGACCCAGCGCTTTCTCGGCGACGATCAGGATCGTGTCTGCGGGCTGGAGGCGGTGCAGGTGGAGATGGTCCGCGAAGGCGGCCGTGTCGACTTCCGGCCCGTGGCGGGCAGCGAGTTCAGGCTCGACGTCGAGCTCGTGCTCCTGGCCATGGGATTCCTGGGTCCCGAGCGGCCGGGACCGATTCAAGAGCTCGGGCTCCAGCTCACCGAGCGCGGCAACGTCTGGCGCGACGAGCACTGGATGACCAGCGTGCCCGGCGTCTTCACGTGTGGCGACATGCAGCGCGGTCAGTCGCTGATCGTGTGGGCGATCGCCGAAGGCCGTTCCGCCGCGCGCGGCGCCGACCTCTACCTCATGGGCCGCTCGGAGCTGCCTGCCCCGCTTCTCTGATCGGCCCGGCCCACGCCCGTGCCGCGCCCTCGGCCGCCCGTCGTCCTGATCCACGGCGCGGCGAATTCCGCGCTCGTGTGGACGTTCTGGTCCGAAGCCCTGACGGCGACCGGCTGGCCGGTTCACGCGCTGAACCTGCGCGGCCACGGCGACGGCTCGCCCGCCGACCTCGCCGTGACCCGCATGGCTGACTACGCCCTTGACGTCGTGGCGTTCGTGCGATCCCTCGGGACCCCGGCGCCCGTGCTGGTCGGATGGAGCATGGGCGGTCTGGTCGCGATGATGGCCGCCGCCGACGTCTCGGCGACGGCGTGTATCGGCCTGGCACCGAGCGCGCCGGCCCGCGCCGTGGACCTCGCGCGGCCGTTGCGTCGAGGCATCTTCGGCCCTGAGGAGTACGGCATCACCGGTCGCGATCCGGGCACCCAGCCGGCCATGCCCGATCTCGACCTCGACGAGCGGCGCGTGGCGCTCGCTGCCCTCGGACCCGAGTCACGATTGGCCCGCGACGAGCGAGCGGCCGGCGTCGTGGTCACGCGGCTGCTCTGCCCGCTCCTGATCGTGACCGGCGGCGCCGACCTGCAGTGGCCCCGCGCGCGCTACGCCGACCTCCCGTTCGCCGCCGATCACCTCGAAGTGGACGGCGTTTCGCACTGGGGACTGGTGCTGAGCCGCCGAGCGCTGCGCACCCTGCTGCCCGCCGTCGTCGCCTGGCTGGAGCGCAGCACTGCGCGGTCGTGAACCGCCGCCGTCGAGCCAGCGACGGCGATCGGCGGGCTCACATATCGGGATGGGGCCCCGTCTGCACCGACAGGAATGCACCACACCACCGGCGCGGCGGTCAAGAAAAATGGTCCGGCCGACGCGACCGCCGGGACGGCGAGCGCGGCTGGAGCTATCCGGTCAGCGGGTGGGGCTCTGCCAGAGCACGTGACCGACGAAGAACGGCCCCAGCGTCGCGATGTACTGGGAGGTCTGGACCGTCTTGCGCATGGCCTGCACGATGTGCGACAGCGGGTGCAGCTCGCGCCCGACGAGCCCGATGACGAAGTCGTTGTCGTGGAGGTCGAGACCGTGGCAGGCCAGGCGCACGTCGTGCACGAGGTCGGCGTCGCCGTAGGCGCGGCCGATGACGCTGTGCTCGCGAATGATCGTCCCTTGCTCCTGCGGCGAGAGCCGCGCGAAGGCGCCGGTGCGGCGCAGTGGATACCAGATGGCCCACGGCCACGCCCCGTTCTGTGCCGTGCGCCGCGGACGCTGGAAGAGCCACTCTTCGAGATCGGTCTCGAAGCCGGAGGCGTAGGTACGCCCGATCATCGTGAATTCGGGTTTGAGGGGCAGACCACCGAACGGCTCGGCGTTCAGGATCTCGCGCAGGCCACCCGGGAAGAACGCGGGGTCCTCGCTGATCGCCAGCACGGCGACACCGCGCGGATCGTTGACGTCCTGGTAGAGCGCACCATCCACGCGGCCCGCTTCGAGCGCCCGCACCAGCGGCTTGGTATCCAGGCAGCCGCCGAAGGCCTGCAGCTGCATGAAGAGCCGGCGCTCCGAGACCTGCTCGTTCGCGCCGTGCTCGCGGACGTCGATCTTCGAGTCCTCGGGCCGGCTCACGCTACCCTCCCCGGGTGTGCATCTCGAGATGCGGATCCTGCCGCAGCCGCGCGATCTGCACCAGCGGCGATCGTTCCCGGACGGCCAGGCGCTCTTCGGCGCCGCGGTCGCGTCGCGCCTGCCAGCCTCGCGTGACGAGCGCCTTCAGCTCGTCGATCGAGGCGCCGCCGCGCAGCGGGCCACGCAGATCGGTCCCGCGCTGGGCGTAGAGGCAGAGATACCACATGCCGTCGGCGGTGAGGCGGCTGCGGTCGCAGTCGGCGCAGAAAGGCGCCGTGGTCGACGAGATGATGCCGAACAGTGTCCCGTCGGGGAGCCGATAACGATCCGCCGGCGCGGTGCTTTGCTCGACGACCGGTGTGATGGCGCCGTACCGCTGCGAAAGCCGTGCGAGCATCTCCTGGCGGCTGACCACCTGCTCCATCGACCACCGCGTCGCCCCCCCCACGTCCATGTACTCGATAAAGCGGACCTCAGCGGACACCCTCCGTCCGTACTCGATCAGGTCGACGAGCTCGTCGTCGTTGACCCCGCGCATCACCACGGTGTCGAGCTTGGTGTCGGTGAAGCCGGCCCGTCCCACCGCGTCGATGCCGTGCAGAACCTGGGCGTGGTTCGTCCGGCGCGTCAGCGCACTGAAACGGTCGGGCCGAAGCGTGTCGAGGCTCACGGTGACGCGATGCAGACCGGCGGCTTTCAGGTCGGCCGCCTGCTCGGCGAGCAGCACGCCGTTGCTGGTGATCGCGAGGTCACGCAGGCCGGGCTTGACCGAGAGCAGCTCGATCAGTCGGGGCAGGTCGCGACGGAGCAACGGCTCGCCCCCGGTGAGGCGCACCTTGTCGACGCCGAGGCCGATGAATACGTCGGCGAGCCGGCCGATCTCCTCGAAGTGGAGGATCTCCTCACGCGGCAGCCAGACGTAGTCCTCCTCCGGCATGCAGTACTGGCAGCGCAGGTTGCAGCGGTCGGTGACCGAGATGCGGAGATTGCGGAGCGGGCGGCCCCAGACGTCCGGCGCCGGCGTCCCGCCACGCGCCGACATCACGCCACGCCGGCCACGTCTACGGCGAGCGCGCGGTCCCACTCCCGCTGCAAGCCGGTCTTCTTGACGTTGACGTCGAAGTGGTCCCACGGCATCCGCTCGTCGGCCGGGCGCGCGCGCGTCGTGTAGAACGCGGGATCGCCGTCCCATTCACGGAGCGCGCGCCGCCAGTCACCGTCCAGTCGCGCCGCCACTTCCAGAAAGTCGGCGACCCGGCGGTCGCCGCGCGCGAGCAACGCCTGCAGCGCGGCCTCTCTTGGATTTTCGTGCAGCACGCGCACGGCGTGCAGTCTGCCCACGCCGCGCTTGATGATCTCGAGCTTGGACGCCAGCGCCTCCGCGCCGGCGAACGACGCCCACTGGAACGGCGTCCACGGCTTGGGTACGAACGACGAAATCGACAGCGTCAGCCGGCCGAACGGGCGGCCGGCGGCGTCGGGAACGCGCAGCCGCTCGAGCATCCGCCCGGCCAGGTCGGCGATGGCCTCGACGTCCTCACGCGTCTCGGTCGGCTGCCCGATCATGAAGTAGCACTTGAGGTTCGGGATGCCGTGCTGCCTGACCAGATCGCACGTCGTGAAGATCTGCTCTTCGCTGATCGCCTTGCGGATGACCTGGCGGAGCCGCTCGGTTCCGGCCTCCGGCGCGATGGTGAGCGTCCGGTGGCCACCGCGCGCGAGCGCCGCCGCCAGCTCGGGCGTCAGGCTGTCGGCGCGCAGCGAGGAGATCGACAGCTCAAGCCCGTTGTCTTCGACGATCTTGAGAAGCTCACCGAGCCAGGGATAGTCCGACACGCAGGCGCCGACGAGCCCGATCCGCTTGCCGTCCTGCGCGAGCCGCGCGACGGTGGCTCCGAGTGCCTGGACGCTACGATGGCGCACCGGCCGGTAGACCTGACCCTCCAGGCAGAAGCGACAGCCGCGACCGCAACCCTTGCCGACTTCCAGCAGGGCCATGTGTCCGTACTCGGCGTGAGGCGTCTTCACCAGCGAGGTGGTCTCGAACCGGTTCACGTCGCGCAGCCGGCGCTTCACCACGACCGCCGGGGCATCGCCGCGCGAGGTCACCGCCGCGAGCGTCCCGTCGGCGGCGTACGCCACGTCGTACCGCGCGGGCACGTACACTCCCGGAATTGCGCTGAGCGCGTCGAGCAGCGCGTCGCGATCGCCGGCGTGCTGCCGGTAGGCGTCCACCAGCTCCGCCACCAACTCCTCGCCTTCGCCGACGACGACCGCGTCCATGAAGGGCGCCATCGGCTCCGGATTCGAGAACGCGCACACGCCGCCCATCACGACCAGAGGATCGCGCGGCCCCCGGTCGGCGGCGCGGACCGGGATGCCGGCCAGACCGAGCAGGCGCAGGACGTTGATGTAGTCACCCTCGTAGGTGACGGAGAATCCGACCAGGTGGAAGTCCCGCAGCGGACGGAGCGATTCCAGGGAGAACGGTGCCGTGCCCGTCCGCCGCAGCTCGTCGAGATCCGTCGGCTCCGGCAGGAAGACCCGCTCGCACACGACGTCGGGCATCTGGTTGAAATGCCAGTAGATCGTCTGGAACCCGAGGTTCGACATGCCGACGGCGTAGGTGTTCGGATAGGTCAGCGCGATTGCGATTCGACCACCCCAGTCCTTGCGGATGGCGCCCTCCTCGTCGGCGAGGAGCGCATGAGCTTTCTTCTTCAGTGTCCAGGACATCCTATGCACTGTATCACTGCTCGCTGACCTGCTCGACGTGGATCACGGCCGGGCGAAGGGTTAGTGGGCTTCGAGCGAGGCGGCGGCCCGACGGTGTGTCCAGAGCAGCCCGATGACCGCAATGAGGACGCCGGCCACGCTCGCGATCTGCGGAACGCGGAACGAGCCCACCCAGAAGCTGTCCAGCCGGAGGCCTTCGATGAAGAACCGCCCCACCGAGTAGAGGCCGATGTACATGAAGAACAGCGCGCCCGGGTGATGGCGCAGTCGCGGCCGCAGCCACAGCACGAGGGCGAGGAACACGCCGAAGTCCCAGATCGACTCGTACAGGAACGTCGGATGGAAGAACTCGTACTGGCCGAATCCGGGCGGCCGGTGAGGAGGCGAGATGTAGAGCTTCCAGGGCAAATCCGTCGGCCGCCCGAATGCTTCCTCGTTGAAGAAGTTCCCCCAGCGCCCGATCCCCTGCCCGATCACCATCCCGGGGCCGGTGACGTCGAGCCCGCGCAGGATCGGGATGCGCCAGCGCCACGCCAGCAGCGCACCGACGAGCGGGCCGACGATGAGCCCGCCGTGCATGGCGAGCCCGCCTTCCCACACCGCCAGGATCTTCCCGGGGTACTGGCCGTAGTAGTCCCAGTTGAAGGCGACCTCGTAGAGCCGGGCCCCCACCAGCCCGGCCAGGATCGACCACTGGCCCGCGCTGATGATGTCGTCGGCGGGGAGCCCGTCCTCCCGCGCCTGGCGGTGCCCGTACCAGAGCCCGACCAGGATGGAGATGGCCATGAGGATGCCGTACCAGCGGACGACGAGCGGACCAACCTGGAACGCGATGGCACCGGGGGAAGCGAACATGTAGTTGGTAAGGATATCGCCCCCTACCCGTGATCGTCCACTTTAGCTGGCCAGTTGATGGTAGGGGCGGCAGGACTCGAACCTGCACGTCCTTGCGGACAGAGGATTTTAAGTCCTCCGCGTCTCTCCAGTTACGCCACGCCCCCCCAACGCATTTGTGGTCGAGAATTGGAGGCGGCGGCCGGACTCGAACCGGCGAATAACGGATTTGCAGTCCGCTGCCTTACCACTTGGCTACGCCGCCCCGGACGGTGTGCTCGATCTCGGAGGTGGGACGTGGAGCGGGAAACGGGATTCGAACCCGCGACCCCGACCTTGGCAAGGTCGTGCTCTACCACTGAGCTATTCCCGCGTGGCCAGTCCCGACGCAACGGCAGTTGATACTACCACGCCTTCGCGGGTGCTTCAGCCGCCGGCCTCACGCAACGCGATGGCTGCGTCCTCCGGCGGCATGGGATTGATGAAGAAGCCGCTGCCCCACTCGAATCCCGCCACCCGCGTGAGCTTGGGGATGACTTCCAGATGCCAGTGGAAGTGCTCGAGGGCCGGCTCGGACAGCGGCGCGGTGTGCAGCATGAAGTTGAACGGCGGATCGCCCAGGGTGCGGTTCATGCGGCGCAGGAAGTCCCCGAGGACGACGGCGAGATTGCGCAGCTCGTCCACGCCCGATTCCTCGAAGGCGGATCGATGCCGCACGGGCAGGATCCACGTCTCGAAGGGAAAGCGCGGCGCGAACGGCGCCAGCGCGGCGAAGCCGTGCGACTCGAGGATGAGCCGGCGGCACGCCCGTCGCTCGTGGCGCAGGATGTCGCACCACACGCAGCGCTCCTTCATCTTGTAGTACTGGAGCGAGCCCGCCAGCTCCTCGGTGACCATGATCGGGATGATCGGCGTCGCGATGAGCTGCGAGTGCGGGTGCTCCAACGACGCGCCGGCCGCTTCCCCGTGATTCTTGAAGATCAGGATGTACTGGAAGCGGCTGTCCTTCTTGAGGTCCATCATCCGCTCGCGAAACGCCAGCAGGACCTCGGCCAGGCTCTCCACCGGCATCGCCGCCAGCGAGCCCGTGTGCTCGGGCGTCTCGATCACGACCTCGTGCGCGCCCACGCCCGTCATGCGGTCGAACGGGCCCTCGCCGGTGGGGTCGAGGTCCCCCTCGATGCGGAGCGCCGGGAACTTGTTTGGCACCACGCGGTGCGTCCAGCCCGGGGTATTGGCCCGGCTGTCGGGTGGCCGCCCGGCCAGGATCTCGGGGGGTGTCTTGTCCTCGTGACCGGGGCAGAAGACGCAGTCGGTGGAGTGCGGGCGCACGGGCTCGCCGGCGAAGTCGGATGGCCGCCGCGCGCGCTCGGTCGAGATGATCACCCACCGCCCGACCACCGGATCCTTGCGGAGCTCAGGCATCGCGGCCGGCTCCGTCGGCGCGGACGGTGACGCCCAAGGTCAGGACCACCGTTCTTCGTCCGGCACGATCGCGCGGAAGTCGGCCTTGCGGAAGAACCGGTAGAAATAGTCCACGGCCGACACGATCGTCAGGCCCAGGGCGAGCCAAAGCACGGCGGTCGCGGCCACGTGGAAGCTCGGCGCCTCCACGCTCTTCTCGATGATGAGCATCGTGACCGCCACGTACTGGCTGACCGTCTTCCACTTGGCCAGGCGGGAAGCGGGCACGATGACGCCCACCCCGGCCGCCACCGCGCGCAGCCCCGTCACGGCAAGCTCACGCCCGATGATGACGACGACGATCCAGGCCGCGACCTTGTCGATCTGCAGCAGCGACACGAGCGCCGCCGCGACCAGCAGCTTGTCGGCGATCGGATCGAGCAGGGTGCCCAGCGTCGTCACCTGATTGCGCCGGCGGGCGAAGAAGCCGTCGAAATAGTCGGTGAGCGAGGCCAGGATGAAGATGGCGGCTGCGATCGCGGCATGGACCCGCGACGAGGAAATGAGGAAGACGATCAGCAGTGGTACCGCGACGATCCGGGTGATCGTCAACCCGATGGGTAGATTCACGCGCTCACCCCAAGGAACACGCGTCTGCGCACTGATTATCGAGGCCCCAAAACGACCTTGTCAACGTCGGTCAAGTACACGGGCACGACCGTGCTCGTGTCGAGGGCCAGGCAGGCGGCCACGTCGGACCCGCGGCCGACGGCGCTCAGGTGTCGCGCCCACGAGGAGTCCCCTCCCAGCCGGGCCACGTCGCCCGCGTACGCCCTCCCCAGCGCGCACGCCGCCCGGGCCCGTTCGCTGAGCACCGCCGCCGGCACCGCGGCCTGGATGCGCGCCACCAGCACGCCGGCGCACGCGTGGTCCTCCAGCGACAGTCGCCCGCGCTCGCCGGCGCACACCACCGTCACGTCACGACCGTGACCGACCGCCCAGGCGACCGCGGCACCGGCATTGACGAAGGCGGCCACGCCGACGGCCGGAGCGGCGCGCGCCGCGAGCAGCGCCCGGGTGCCGTTGCTGGTGGTGAAGATCACCGTCCGCCCGCCCACGCGGTCCGCGGTGAACTCCAGGGGCGAATTGCCCAGATCGAAGCCGGCGAGCGGCTCGCCTCGCCGCTCCCCCGCCATGAGCGCGTCGGCCAGCTCGGGGCTTCCGCGGCGCCGCCGCGCCTCGTCAGGATCGCCGACCGGAACGATGGCCACGCAGCCCTGGCCGAGGGCGGCGATGATCGTCGTACTCGCGCGCAGCACGTCCACGACCAGCACGGTGGCGGAGGCGAGGCGGCAGGCCCCCGCCGCCTCCGCCGTCGGCGCGACGTCGATCTGCACGCGCTCAGAGCCCGTGAACCAAATCGCGGAGTCGAGGAGCGCCACGGCCTTGCCGCGGCGCTCCCGAGCGTTGGGGGCCGTGGGGGGCCATGTCGGGGCCCCCCACTCAGTTGCCGCCGGTCCGGTCGCGGAGGGCGCGGATCTTGAGCCGGAGCGCGTTGAGGTTGATGAACCCCTCGGCGTCGCGCTGGTGGTAGACGTGGTCGGACTCGAAGGTGGCGAAGTCGGTCCGGTAGAGCGATCGCGGCGAACGCCGGCCGAGCACCGTCACGTTGCCCTTGTACAGCCGCAGCCGGACCGTGCCCGTCACGTCCTTGACGCATTCGTCCATGAACCCTTGCACGGCCTGCCGTTCCGGCGAAAACCAGAAGCCGTAGTAGATCATCTCCGCGTAGCGCGGGACCAGCGCGTCGCGCAGGTGGAGGAGCTCGCGGTCGAGCGTGAGTGATTCCAGCGCGCGCCGCGCCGCATGCAGGATGGTGCCACCGGGCGTCTCGTAGACGCCGCGGGACTTCATGCCCACGAAGCGGTTCTCCACGAGGTCCACCCGCCCGATGCCGTGCTCGGCGCCCAGCCGGTTGACCCGCGCGAGCAGCGCGACGGGATCGAGCCGATCCCCGTCGATGGCCAGGGGATCGCCCGCGTCGAACTCGAGCTCGACCTCCAGCGGGACGTCCGGAGCGGTCTCGGGCGAATTGGTGAGCAGGAACATCTTCTCCGGGGGCTCCCGCCACGGGTCCTCGAGAATGCCGCCCTCGTAGGAGATGTGGAACAGATTGCGGTCGGTGCTGTACGGCCGCTCCACCGTGACCGGCACCGGGATGTCGTGACGCTTGGCGAACTCGATCAGCGCCGTCCGCGACGTCAGATCCCACTCGCGCCAGGGCGCGATGACCCTGAGATCGGGAGCGAGGGCGGCGTAGGTCAGCTCGAAGCGGACTTGATCGTTGCCCTTGCCGGTGGCGCCGTGGGCCACCGCATCGGCGCCTTCTTTACGCGCGATCTCCACCTGCGCCCGCGCGATCAGCGGCCGCGCGATCGCCGTCCCGAGCAGGTAGCTCCCCTCGTAGACGGCGTTGGCGCGGAGCATGGGAAAGATGAAGTCGCGCACGAACTCGTCGCGAAGGTCCAGGATGTGGACGGACGCCGCCCCCGTCCGCTTGGCCTTGTCGCGGACGGGGATGAGCTCTTCGCCTTGCCCGAGGTCGGCACAGAACGCGACGACCTCGCACCGATGGTGCTCGATGAGCCAGCGCAGGATGACGGACGTGTCGAGCCCGCCGGAATAGGCGAGCACGACCTTGCGTGGATCAGACATCGTGACGGTGGCGTGGATCAGACATCGTCGAGCGAGCCGCCCAGGAGCTCCAGGATGATCGCCTTCTGCGCGTGGAGGCGGTTCTCGGCCTGATCGAGCACGATGCTGCGCGGCCCGTCCAGCACCGCGTCGGTGATCTCTTCTCCGCGATGGGCCGGCAGGCAGTGCATCACCAGCGCGTTGGGCTTGGCGAAGCCGAGCAGGCGGTCGTTGAGCTGGTACCGCGAGAATGCCTCCTGCCGCTCCGCCCGCTGCGCCTCCTGCCCCATGCTCGTCCACACGTCCGTATAGAGGACGTCGGCTCCGTTCGCCGCTTCCGGCGCCTCCGTGGTGACGGTGACGCTGCCGCCCAGCCGGCGGACCGTGGCCAGCGCGCTCGGCTCCGGCTCGTACCCGGGCGGGCACGCCACCGTCATCCGGGTCCCGAGCAGCGCGCCGAGCATGAGCACGGAGTGGCAGACGTTGTTGCCGTCCCCCACCCACGCCAGCCGCATCGCGCTGACGTCGATCCCGCGCTCCCACAACGTGAAGTAGTCGGCCAGCGCCTGGCACGGATGCTCGCGGTCGGACAGCGCGTTGATGACGGGAATGGTCGCGTTCCGCGCCAGCGTCTCGATCACGTCGTGGGCATACACTCGGGCGGCGATGCCATCCACCCAGCGCGAGAGGTTGCGGGCCACGTCGGGGACCGACTCGCGCGTTCCCAGGCCGATCTCGGTACCCGCGAGATAGACACCGCGGGCGCCGAGCTGGACGAGGCCGACCTCGAACGTCACCCGCGTGCGCAGCGACGGCTTCTCGAAGATGAGCGCCATCGTGCGGCCCGCCAGCGGCGTGCCGCGGCCGCCCGCCTTCCAGCGTTGCTTGAGCGCCGCGGCCACCCGGAACAGATGGAGCGCGCGCTCGGGGGTGAGGTCGGCGACGGAGACGAAGTGGCTCACGAGGTCAGGCGGGCGAGCACCGTGTCGATGATCCCGAGAGCCCGGTCGCAGTCGGCTTCGGTCACGATGAGCGGGGGCGCCAGTCGTAGCACCTGATCTCCGGCGCTCAGGACGAGAAGGCCGGCGTCGCGGCACGCGTCCACGAGCGGTCCCGCCTAGCGCGAGAGCTCGGCGCCGATCAGCAGACCGCGGCCGCGCACGCTCCGGATCACCGGGCGCCGGCCCTGCATCGCGCGCAGCCCGTCCATCAGGCGACCGCCCATGCGCGCGGCGCGGTCGGCCAGCTTCTCGTCGAGCACGGTCGTGAACGCGGTCAGCGCCACCGCCGTCACGAACGGGTTGCCGCCGAACGTGCTGCCGTGGGTGCCGGGAACGAAGGCGCTGGCGATCTCGCGCCGGGCCAGCGTCGCCCCGATGGGGATACCGTTGGCCAGCGCCTTGGCGACCGTCATCACGTCGGGCTCGATGCCGGAATGCTCGTAGCCCCACATCCGGCCCGTGCGCGCGATCCCGGTCTGGATCTCGTCGAACATCAGCACCGCGCCGGTCTCGTCGCACAGTTTGCGGAGCCCGGGCAGGTAGTCGTCGTCGGGCACGTGCACGCCGCCCTCACCCTGAATCGGCTCGACCAGGATGCCGGCGGTGTGGCTGTCGACCGCCCGCTCCATCGCGCGCAGATCGTCGTAGGGGACGTGCTTGAAGCCCGCGGGCAGCGGCTCGAAGCCGTGGTGGTACTTTTCCTGGCCGGTGGCGGTCACCGTGGCCAGCGTGCGGCCGTGGAAGGAGTTGCGGGTGCTGATGATCTCGTAGCGGTCACTGGAGAGGCGGTCCTTCGCGTACTTCCTCACCAGCTTGAACGCGGCCTCGTTGGCCTCGGCGCCGGAGTTCGAGAAGAAGACCTGGTCCGCGAACGAGTGCTCGCAGAGGAGCTTGGCCAGATGGATCTGCGGCACGTTGTGGTAGAGGTTCGACACGTGCAGGAGCGTGGCCGCCGCTTCCTGGATCGCCCCGGTCACGCGCGGATGGGAGTGGCCGAGCGCGGTGACCGCGAGCCCCGCGCCGAAGTCGAGGTACTCGCGGCCCTCGGTGTCCCACACGCGCATCCCGTCGCCGCGGACCAGGCAGATGGGAGCCCGGCTGAAGTTCGGCATGTGGTAGGTGGCCGACCACTCGAACAGCGTCTTGGTATCCATCGCCGCCGGTCCTTTCAGAGGACGATCTCGGTGCCGATGCCTTCGCGCGTGAACAACTCGAGCAGAATCGCGTGCGGGACACGGCCGTCGATGATGTGCGCCTTGGCCGTCCCGCCCGCCACCGCGCGTAGCGAGGACTCCACCTTGGGCAGCATGCCGCCGCCGATGACGCCGGTCTCCATCAGCCGCTCGGCGTCCTTGCGCGACAGCGTGCTGACGAGCCGGCCGTCGCTCCCGGCGATCCCCTCGACGTCGGTGAGGTGGATCAGCTTTTCCGCGCCCAGTGCCGCCGCCACTTCCCCCGCCACGAGGTCGGCGTTGACGTTGTAGGTCTCGCCCCGGGCGCCGACGGCCACCGGGGCGATGACCGGTATGTACCCGTGTTCCTCGAGCAGACGGATCGGCTCGGGGTTCACGGCCTCGACCTCGCCCACCAGGCCGATGTCGACTTCCTCACCGCTGGGCAGCCGGTGCAGGCGCTTGCGCGCCCGCAGCAGGTCGGCGTCCTTGCCGGAGAGGCCCACCGCGCGCCCCCCGTGGTGGTTGATCAGGCCGACGATCTCCTTGTTGATCTTGCCGACGAGGACCATCTCGACGATTTCCACCGTCTCCTCGTCGGTCACCCGCATGCCTCCGACGAACTTCGGCTCCTTGCCCAGGCGCTTCATCAGGGCGCCGATCTGCGGCCCACCGCCGTGGACGATGATGGGATGAATGCCGACGTAGTGAAGAAGAATCACGTCGAGGGCGAAACTCCGCTTCAGATTCGTCTGCTCCATGGCGGCGCCGCCGTACTTGATGATGATGGATTTGCCGCGGAACTCCCGGATGTACGGGAGCGCCTCCATGAGGATCTCGGCCCGTCGAGGATCGCCGCTCACGGTCTGGCCCTCGCCCCGCTCACAGGATGAACCTCGACAGATCCTGGTCCTTGATGATGTCGCTCAGCCGCGCCTGTACCACGCCGGCGTCGATGACGATCTCCTGGCCGGGCAGGTCGGGCGCGTTGAACGACACGTCTTCCAGGAGCTTCTCCATGATCGTGTACAGTCGCCGGGCCCCGATGTTCTCGGTGGCGCCGTTGACCTGCATGGCGATCTCGGCCACCGCCTCGATCGCGTCCGGCATGAAGCGCAGCGTCACCTTCTCCGTCCTCAAGAGCTCCACGTACTGGGTGATCAAGGCGTTCTGAGGTTCCGTCAGGATGCGGATGAAATCCTCACGCGTCAAGGGGTCGAGCTCGACCCGGATGGGAAACCGGCCCTGGAGCTCGGGAATCAGGTCCGACGGCTTGGCGACGTGGAAGGCGCCGGCGGCGATGAAGAGCACGTGATGGGTCCGGACGACCCCGTACTTGGTCGTGACCGACGAGCCCTCGACGATGGGCAGCAGGTCGCGCTGCACGCCCTGCCGTGACACTTCGGGGCCGTGGCCCCCCTCCCGCCCGGCCACCTTGTCCAACTCGTCGACGAAGACGATGCCGGAGTTCTCGACCCGGGCGACGGCCTGGGCCACGACGTCTTCCATGTCCACGAGCTTCTGGCCCTCCTCGTGGGCGAGCAGGCGCCGCGCCTCCGCCACCCGCACGCGCCGGCGCTTGGTGCGGGTGGGCAACACGTTGGACAGCATCTCGCGCAGGTTCATGCCCATCTCTTCCATGCCCTGCCCGGAGAGCACTTCCACGATGGGCATCGCGGGCTGCTGCGTCTCGAGCTCGACCATCCGGTCATCCAGTCGGCCGGCCCGGAGCTGCGCGCGGAGCTTGTCGCGGGTGGCGTCGCGCGACGCGCCGCTCGAGACCTCCTCCAGCGACTCGCTGCTGAACGGCTCGCCGCCGCGCCGGGGCAGCAGGAGATCGAGGATCCGGTCCTCGGCGAGCTGCTCGGCCTTCTCGCGCACGGTGGCCAGCATCTCGGCCTTGACCATGCTGACGGAGAGCTCGGTGAGCTCGCGGATCATCGACTCCACGTCGCGGCCGACGTAGCCGACCTCGGTGTACTTCGACGCCTCCACCTTGATGAACGGCGCCTGCGCGAGCTTGGCGAGACGGCGGGCGATCTCGGTCTTCCCGACGCCGGTGGGCCCGATCATGATGATGTTCTTGGGGGCGACTTCGTCGCGGAGGTCCGCCGGCAGGTTCTGGCGCCGCCAGCGGTTGCGCAGCGCGACCGCCACCGCCCGCTTGGCGCGCTCCTGACCGACGATGTAGCGGTCGAGCTCGGCGACGATCTGGGCGGGCGTGAGGCTTGGGCTCACAGCACTTCCACCGAGATGTGATCGTTGGTGTAGATGCAGATGCCGGCCGCGATGCGCATCGCCTCGGTGGCGATCGTCTTGGCGTCGAGGTCCGAATGCACCACGAGCGCGCGGGCGGCGGCCAGCGCGAACGGACCGCCGGAGCCGATGCCGATGAGGGCATCGTCGGGCTCGATCAGGTCACCGGTCCCCGAGACGATGAACGCGTGATCGTGGTCGGCCACGGCGAGTAACGCCTCCAGGCGTCTCAGAATTCGGTCGGCGCGCCAGTCCTTGGCGAGCTCCACCGCGGCCCGCGAAAGGTTGCCGCGATGCTCTTCCAGCTTGCCCTCGAAGCGGCCGAACAGCGTGAAGGCGTCGCCGGCGGCGCCCGCGAATCCGGCCAGGACACGATCGTGGTACAGCTTGCGCACTTTGCGGGCGCCCGCCTTCACGATGGTGTTCCCGATCGTCACCTGCCCGTCGCCGGCCATCGCCACCTGCTCCCGGTGCCGCAGACAGAGTACGGTGGTGGCGCGCACCACAATGTTGCTCACGACGCGCTCGCGGTACCGGTCCGGGCGCGTGGATGCGCGCGGTCGTAGACCTGCATGAGGCGGTCGCTCCCGACGTGGGTGTAGCGCTGGGTCGTCCCAAGCCGGCTATGACCCAGCAGCTCCTGGATCATACGCAAATCCGCGCCACCGTCCAGCAGGTGCGTCGCGAAGCTGTGCCGGAGGGTGTGCGGGCTCACCCGCCGGGTGAGGCCGGCGCGGCGCGCGGCTTGCCGAACGACCCGATGCATCGTGCGCACGGTGAGCGGCCGGCCGCGTTCGTTGGGAAACAGCGGACCGCGGGCCGTCCCTCGTCGCGCGAGATAGGCATCGAGCCGGGCGGCGGCCTTGGCCCCGAAGGGCACGATGCGCTCCTTGCGACCCTTGCCGAGCACCCGCACCGTGCCCTCGACCACGTCGACGTCGTCCAGGTCGAGCCCGGCCAGCTCGGCGACGCGCAGTCCGCTTGCGTAGAGCAGCTCGAGCATCACGGCGTCGCGCCGGGCGCGCGGACTTTCCGGCGCCGCCGTCTCGAGCAGCGCCACCGTCTCGTCCACGGGCAGGAACGAGACGAGCTTGGTCGCGCGGCGGGGCCCGCGCACGTTGGCCGCGGGATTGCGCTCCAGCCGCCCGCGCCGTACGAGGAAGCGGAACCAGCTCCGCACCGCCGCCAGCTTGCGCGCCACCGAGGCGGGATCCTGCCCACGCTCGCCCAGATCGGCGAGGAACGCCCGTACCATTCGGGTATCGGCTTCGGCGGGTGTCGTCATCCCCGCCGCCGTGGTGAAGCGCCGGAACTGCAGCAGATCGGTCCGGTAACTCTTGAGGGTGTGGGGGGAGGCGTTCCGCTCGGCCGTGAGGTACCTCAGGAAGTCTTCCAGCGGATCCTTCATGCCACCGTGGCGCCCGCCTCCTGCTTGAAGCCGCAGCCCTCCTTCACGCACGCGCGGGTCGTGCGGCCGCGGGCGGTCCGCTCCGTGAGGAACGGTGCGCCGCAGGAGGGGCACGGCTCGGCCACGGGTCGCTGCCAGAGGACGAACTTGCATCCCGGGTACGCCGAGCATCCGAAGAACGTCCGGCTTCGCTTCGATCGTCGCTCGACCATCTCGCCGGTGCAGCCGGGCTCCGGACACGCGATGCCGAGGGTGACCGGCTTCGTGGTCTTGCAGTCGGGGTAGCCCGAGCAGGCGATGAACTTGCCGAAGCGGCCGTGCTTGACGACCATCGGCTTGCCGCAACTCGGGCACACTTCGTTGGTCGGCTCGTCCGCGGCGCGCTCGGTCCCGTTCAGATTGCGCGTGTAGCGGCATTCGGGATAGGCCGAGCACGAGATGAACTTGCCGAACCGGCCCCACCGCTCTTTCAACGGCTTCGTGCACTCCGGGCACGCCTCACCGGTCTCGACCCCACCTTTGAGCTCCGGCATCTGCTCTTCGGCTGCCTTGAGGTCCTTCTCGAACGGCCGATAGAAGTCGTGGACGGCGTCCGCCCACTTGATCTCACCGTCTTCCACCTTGTCGAGCTCGGTCTCCATCTGGGCGGTGAACTCGACGTCCATGATGTCGCGGAAGAACGGCAGCAACAGGTCGGTGACCTCCATACCGAGGTCGGTCGCGAAGAGTGTTCGCCGCTCCCGCCGCACATAGCCGCGGTCGTTGATGATCGTGCTCAGGATGGACGCGTAGGTGGACGGCCGCCCGATGCCGAGCTCCTCGAGCACCTTGATGAGCGACGCTTCGGTGTAGTGCGCCGACGGCTGCGTGAAGTGCTGCTTGGGGTCGAGGCCGAGCAGGTTCAGGACCTCGCCCTCGGTGAGCGGCGGCACCGCGCTCTCGACGTCGTCTTCGGCCGCGGCGTCGCCATCCTCCCGGCTCTCGACGTAGACCGCCGTGAAGCCCTTGAACCGCATGGTCTGGCCTTGCGCGCGGAACACGCACCGGCCCGCCTCGACGTCGGCGCTCACCGTGTCGTAGATCGCCGGCACGAGCTGGCTGGCGAGGAACCGCTCCCAGATCAGCCGGTAGAGCGCGAGCTGATCGCGGCCGAGGAAGGGCGCGACGTTGGCGGGCACGCGGCCCGGATCCGACGGACGGATCGCCTCGTGCGCTTCCTGCGCGCGCCCGCGCGACTTGTAGACGGGCGCCGTGTCCGGCAGGTATTCGGCGCCGAGACGAGCCGTCGCCCACTGGCGCGCCTCCTCCTGAGCGTCGCGGGAAACCTGGACCGAGTCCGTCCGCATGTAGGTGATCAGACCGACTTGCCCTTCGCCTTCGAGCTCGATCCCCTCGTAGAGCTGCTGGGCCACCGTCATCGTCTTCTTCGCGGAGAAGCCGAGCTTGCGCCCCGCCTCCTGCTGCAGCGTGGACGTGATGAACGGCGGCGCCGGATTCTTCTTCCGCTCGCCCCGGGTCACCGACCGCACCACCCAGCGCGCGCCGTCGAGTCCGGTCATCACCTCGCGGGTGGTGGCTTCGTCCGGGAGGCTCGGCTTCGCACCCTCCACTTCGCGCAGCGTCGCGACGAACTCCGGCGGATGCTGGCCACTCAGCCGCGCGTGCAGCGACCAGTACTCGACGGGAACGAACGCCTGGATCTCGCGCTCCCGATCGACGATGAGGCGGACGGCGACGGACTGCACGCGGCCGGCGGAGAGCCCGCGCCGGATCTTCTTCCAGAGCAGCGGCGAGAGCTTGTAGCCGACGAGACGGTCCAGCACCCGACGGGCCTGCTGCGCATCGACCTTGTTGGTGTCGATCCTGCCGGGACGCTCGAACGCGCTGCGGACGGCCCGCTCGGTGATCTCGTTGAAGGTCACGCGAAAGATCTTCTTCTTGTCGACGGGAAGCTCTTGCGCGAGATGCCAGCCGATGGCCTCTCCCTCCCGGTCAGGGTCCGTCGCGACGTACAGGGCGTCCGACTTCTCCGCGGCTTTGATCAGATCGTCGAGCACCTTCTTCTTGCCCGGGGACACGACGTACTTGGGCTTGAAGCCCTTTTTGAGATCGACGCCGAGCTGCGACTTGGGCAGATCGCGCACGTGGCCCATCGAGGCCTTGACGAGGAACTTCGAGGTCAGATACTTCTGGATCGTCTTGACCTTGGTGGGCGACTCCACCACCACCAACGAGCGCTTCGCCACTACGGTCTCCTTGCCGGCGTTGCCATCATCGCCCTCGGCGGCCGCGCTACCCAGCGCTGGCCTTCCATCTGCCGGGCCCGGCCCGCCAGCTCCAGCCGCACCAACGTACGCGCCAGCTGGCCGGGGCTCAGCGCCGACGCCGCGAGCAACCGCTCGATGTGCAACGGCTCGTGCGGCGTGAGCAGGGCGAGCACTCGCCCCTCGTCGCTGTCGTCCATGGGGGGATCCGCTTCGGCCGCGGGCCCCACCGGGTCGCGCACGGCGCGACGCCACGGCTCGGGTAATTCTTGCACGACGTCCGTCCAGTTCCGTACCAGTTTAGCACCGTCCAAAATGAGCCGGTTCGGACCGCGGCTCGTTTCCGCCGTCACCGGCCCCGGCACCGCGAAGACCTCGCGGCCCAAATCGCCTGCAAATCCAGCGGTGATCAGCGCGCCGCTCCGCTCGCCCGCCTCCACGACCACCACGCCGAGGGCCAGACCCGCGATGGTTCGGTTGCGTGCCGGAAAGTGCCAAGAATTCGCCGGTGCCCCCGGTGGAAACTGAGAAACAGCCGCACCTGCACTTTCGATGTCGACCAGCAGGCGGCGATTCTCGGTGGGATAGACGAGATCGATTCCGGTGCCCAGGACGGCGATGGTACGGCCACCGGCTGCGAGCGCACCGCGATGGGCGGCCGTGTCGATGCCGCGGGCCAGGCCGCTGACCACGGTCACGCCCCGCGCGGCGAGATCTGCGGCGATCATCTCCGCGACCGCGACGCCGTAGGGGCTGGGGCGCCGCGTGCCGACGATGGCAATGGCGAGCGCGTCGTCGCTCTCGATCGTGCCTCGCACGTAAAGAGCGGGCGGTGACGCGATCGTTGCGAGGAGCCGTGGATAACCGGGATCACGAGCGCCGAGCCGCTTCGACATCTCATCCCGACTACACCCTGCCGAAGCCGCGGTCAACAATCCAAATGGATACAGCGCCCGGCGCAAGTTGCTCGGTCAGGACGCCCCTTTATCCTTCACCGCCATCGCGTCTCTGTAGGGATCGTGCGTCGATTCTTCACGTCTTCCTGCGCGACATCCGCGCAGGAACGGCAAGGCAGAACGGTTTATCCAGACGGCGCTCATCTACAGTAATGAGCTAGTCCGGACCGCGCGCCTCCAGCACCGAGACGGCGGACACTTCGACGACGTCCTCAGAGTGCTCGCAATAGCTCCCGGTGTAGCCGATCGAGCCGATCGGCGGAGTCCGCTGCCGCCAGCCGGACTCACCTCCTTGTGACCGCGAGCTGCTCGAATTTCGCTGGGCGAACTGGTCCGTCTCCGCGGCCGCGTTGACAAGCTTGAGGAGCGGTTCGATGGCGACGGTGTTGCGCGTGGCGTACTCCGCGAGCGTCAGCCCGAGATAGGTCGCGTAGAGCTGCCCTCGCTGGGCGACGTAGAGGCGGCCACCCTGGAGGAGGATGAGGCCGGTGCTTGGATAACGCGAGATCGTCTCGTCCACTCGCCAGTCGACGGTGTGGCCCTCCTCGCCTTCGGACCGTGGCGTGGCAATGCGCGGCTTCACTTGCCCGTTCCCGACCGACGTTTCGGGACAACGCTAGCAGCCCCACGGTGGCGATGCCTATTGGCCCTTGGTCCAATAACCGCTCTCTTCCCTCGCGCTTGTTATACTCATCACGCCCTTCGCGGGCTGATTCGCGCGCACGCCTTTCTCGGTGAGTGGAAAGGAGGCTCGACATAGGGCTGGTGTCGCCCCTCGAGTCGCTCCGCGGGCCGGCGCGCTTCGTCACACCGTCGACGCTACTGCTGGCGGCGCTGTGGCTTGCGCCTCCCGCGGTCGCCGCCGATCTCCTCGGAGGCAAGACGACCCTCCTGCCGATCTGGGAGCGTGACCACTGGTACGCCTTCGGCGCGGTGACCCTGATCGTCGCGGAAGCGTTGTTCATCGTCTGGCTACTCCTGCGCCGCGCGGCGCGCAGCCAGGCGAGGCTCGTGCTGGAGGAGCGGCTACGCTTCGAAGCCCTCCTGTCGGAACTTTCGGCGGGCTTGATTCACATCCCGGCCACCGAGATCGACGTGGCCCTCGAGCGCGCGCTCCAGCAGGTCGTCGCGTTCCTCGGCGTGGATCGCGCCCGTCTCGACGAATACGTCGAAGAGGGCCAGGGCGTCCGTATCTCGTGGCACCCGCGAGGCCTCGACGCGCCGCCGACGGTCATGGACGCCGACCAGTTTCCGTGGACTGCCGAGAAACTGCGGCGCGGGGACGTCGTCCGATTCTCACGAACGGAGGAGCTTCCCGAGGAGGCGGCGATCGATCGGGCCGGTTACGAGCGCGTGGGGACGCGCTCGTACGTCTCCCTCCCGCTGAGCGCCAGTGGCCCCATGCTCGGCGTGCTCTGCTTCGGCTCCGTTCGGAGCGAACGCGCCTGGCCGGACGCGCTGGTGGAGCGGCTCCGCCTCCTGAGCCAGGCCTTCGCCAGTGCCCTGGAGCGAAAGGGGATGGAGTTTTCGCTCGCCGACCGCCTGCGCTTCGAGAAGCTCCTGTCCGGCCTGACCGCCACGTTCAGCGATCTGTCGATCGCCGATTTCGATCGAGAGGTCCAGCGCGGACTTCATCGGATCGTCGAGTTCCTGGGGATCGATCGCGGCAGTCTGATCGAGTTCTTCCGGGACGGCCGGACCGCGCGTTCGTGGACGATCGAGGAATGGATGGACGTCGACGAGTTCCCCTGGATGACGGCCCAGCTGAAACGCGGAGACATCGTCAGCTTTTCCGAGCTCGAGGACCTTCCGGATGAGGCGGCCGTGGATCGACAGAGTTATCTCGCCCATCGCGTCAAGCCCTCGGTCGCGGTGCCGTTGCTGGTGGGCGGCACCGTCGTGGGAGGGCTCGTGTTCAGCGCGGTCGGCGCCGAGCGCGCGAAATCGGACGAGCTGATGCAGCGGCTTCACCTCCTCGGCGAAGTCTTCGCGAATGCGTTGTCGCGCAAGCAGGTGGAGCTCGAAGCACAGCGGCTCCGGCAGCATCTGGCGCACATCAGCCGGGTCTCGGCCATGGGCGAGCTCACCGCGTCGATGGCCCATGAGTTGAACCAGCCGCTGACGGCGATCCTGAGCAACGCGCAGGCCGCCCAGCGCCTCCTCGCGGCCAACGGGGTGAATCTCGACGAGATCCGCGAGATCTTGAGTGACATCGTCGCGGACGACAAGCGGGCCGCTGACGTGATCAGCCGACTGCGCGTCCTCCTGAAGAAGGGCGATCTCGAGCAAGTGGTTCTCGACCTCAACGAAGTCGTCAGTGAAGTGGCGCGGCTCGTGAGGAGCGATGCGATCATCCGCAACGTGTCGATGACCCTCGATCTTGCCGCCGAGCTGCCGCGAGTGCGCGGCGACCGTGTCCAGCTCCAGCAGGTGGTGCTGAACCTGGTGCTCAATGGCCTCGAAGCCATGCGAGAGCCCGGCGTCGGCGATCGAGCCCTCGTCGTCCGGACGGCCCCGGACGGCGCGGACGCCGTCCGGGTCGAGGTGCAGGACTCGGGGACGGGCATCGACGAGAAGGACGCCGGTCGCATATTCGAGCCGCTCTACACCACCAAGCTCGAGGGACTGGGCATGGGCCTGGCGATCGTGCGCACCATCGTCGACGCGCATGGCGGCGGGCTCGGGATCGCGAACAACGTCGGCGGCGGGGCCACCGTATATTTCACGCTGCCGGTAGCCACCGAGCGATGACGCCGGTGGTCTTCATCGTGGACGATGACGCCGGGGTGCGGAAGAGCCTCGCTCGGTTGCTCGGGTCGGCCGGGTACGCGGTCGAGGCGTTCGCGTCGGCCCGGGAGTTCCTGGCGCGCGAACCGCACGCCGGCCCATGCTGCCTGCTCCTGGACGTGCGGATGCCAGGCCTCACGGGCCTCGATTTGCAGGAGACGCTGGTGGCGGCAGGGCGGCGGATGTCCATCGTCTTCGTCTCCGGCCACGTCGACGTGCCGATGAGCGTCAAGGCCATGAAGGGCGGGGCGATCGACCTTCTCACCAAGCCGTTCGACGACAAGGATCTCCTCGGCGCCATCGAGCGGGCCATGGCGAAGGACGTGCAGGCGCTGGGCGCAGAGGCCCACGTCGCGGAGGTCCGGGAGCGCGTCCAGACACTGACCCCGCGCGAGACCGAGGTGTTCGCCCTCGTCGTGACCGGAATGCTCAACAAGCAGATCGCGGCCAAGCTCGGCATCGGCGAAAAAACAGTCAAGGTGCACCGCGCCCGGGCCATGGAGAAGATGCAGGCGGGATCAGTGGCCGAGCTGGTCCGGCTGGCAGACCGAGCGGGCGTGATCGTGCCGAAGTCGTAGCTCCCGGCCGAAGGCCTTTCACGACGAACGTCCCATCGTAGACCCCGGTTCTCTGCATGGCGGCATGAGTGACCGCGGACATCTCGAGCCAGTTGGCAGCTCCAGAAGCTCGGGCCGGATCAATCAGCGGCCGCGCACGGCTCCTCAAAAGGATCCAACTCGACGAGCTGTTGACATTGGCTCATTACCCTGATATTAGTATATACACATAAGATAATTTTAGTGGTTAACACTCAAAGGAGTAAGCCATGAACGCCATGCTGCGCTGGTCTCCGAGTCGGCAGTTCCACTTCCACCACGGTGTCGACGACCCGTTCGAGAGGTTCTTTGGAGGCACCACGGATGCGGCCGCTCAGCGTCCGTCGTGGCTTCCCGCCGCGGAGGGGTGGATCGAGAACGGCTCCTACGTCATCCAGCTCGCCCTGCCGGGCGTGGATCCGAAAGACGTCAAGGTGTCCTTGATGGACAATGTCATCACCGTCAAGGGCGAGCGCAAGGCCGACCACGACACTGTGGGAATGGACTATTTCGTCCGCGAGGTCGCGTACGGCGCGTTCCAGCGGAATTTCGCCCTTCCCGAGGGCGTCGACGCAACCCAAGTGGAGGCGAAGTCCACGCACGGCATGCTCGAGGTAAGGGTCCCCGCGCCGCAAGCCGCGACGCCGAGGACAATCGAAGTCAAGGCCGCCTGATCGAGGCCGGTCCCGACCGAGGCCGTGCCGGTCGCGACCGGCACGGCTCCCTCAGCACGCTCCGAAGTCGGAACCCTGGCGGCAGAATCGTGCCGGGGTCCCCTTCCCTGCCACCCTTCGCCCATGCGTGACCTTCACCGATACGTGACTAAGGTCCAATAGCGCGGCGGGGTGCCGCAGCCTAGAGTCCTCTTGAGGAGGACTCTACGTGAAGAACGTGCCGCTCGTCGCCATCGTGGACGACGACGTCTCGATCCGTCGCTCGCTCCAGCGCCTGGTCCGGGCCGCGGGCTACACGGTCGAGACGTTCGGCTCCGCCCGCGACTTTCTCGACTGGCTACCCAACGGTCAAGCGGCCTGCCTGGTCCTCGACGTCCACATGAGCGAGATGACCGGGTTCGAGCTTCAGGAACGACTGGCCGTCCCCGTCATCTTCATCACGGCCCACGATGATGCCCGGACTCGCCAGCGCATCGAGAAGTCCGGGGCCGCCGGCCACCTACGCAAGCCCTTCGACGAGCAGGCCGTGCTGCAGGCGATCCGTCAGGCCGTCGGAATCGACGGCGATCCAGTCGGCACGCCGCGTGACGGCGCCTAGGTTCGAGGCGCGCTGAA
>JBGPXN010000090.1:0-17452 GCA_041492755.1 Methylomirabilia bacterium
CCAGTTCCCGATGGTGTGCACCCAGCGGCCGGTGGCGAGACTCGACCGCGACGGCACGCACAGCGGCGACTGGCAATAGGCGCTGGCGAATCGGGTGCCCCGCGCGGCGAGCGCGTCGAGATGCGGCGTGCGCGCGACGGGACTGCCGTAGCAGCCGAGCGCGTGGCGGGCGTGCTCGTCGGACAGGATCACGACGACGTTGCTGGGCCGCATCACGCGCCGCCCGCGGTGAGGACCATCTGGGTCTGCACGGTCTGGGTCAGGAGACGGCCGCTCTCGTCCGTCACCCGCGTTTGCCAGACCTGGGTCCGGCGGCCGCGGTGGAGCGGCACCGCCTCCGCGCGCACGGCGCCGGCGCGTCCGGCCGCGAAGAAATTGGTCTTCGACTCGAGCGTGGTCGTGGTGGCCCCGGGGGGCAGGTTCAGCACGGTGGCCGTCGCGCAGACGGTGTCGGCGAACGCCATCAGCGCGCCACCGTGCAAGGCGCCGCCGACCGTGCGCAGGTCGTCGCGGATCCGGAGCTCCGCGACCACGCGATCGGGGCTCAGCTCCGTGAATTCGATCCCCATCAGGTCTGCCAGCGTTCCCTGCTGCGCCCGTGCGATGGCGGCCCGATCCAGGTCCATCTCAATCCTCTCGTGTCGTGCGCAAGCGCTTGAGGACGCCGCGCCGCTTCTTGGCCTCGATCCGCCGCTCCACGGTGCCGGCGGACGGCCGCGACGCCCGGCGGCGGCGTGGCTCGCGCAGCGCGGCCTCCACGAGTCGCCGCACCTTGTCCCGCGCGGCCTCGAGGTTGCGCGCCTGCTCGCGCGTCGCCTGGCTCGTCACCTGGAGCCGGCCCTCGGCGTCCAGCCGGGGGTGCGCGAGCGTCCCGAGACGTTCGCGGGCCGACGCGCTCAGGCCTTCGACGAGCCCCAGGTCGATGCGGAGATCGACCTTCGACGCGACCTTGTTCACGTTTTGGCCGCCCGGCCCCGACGCGCGTGCCGTCCGCATCTCGACCGCGCGGCCGGGCACCCGGACCGACGGCGTCACGACGATCGACTCGCGCATCCGGTCATTGTAGCGGGCGGCCGGCGTCCGCGCGCGCAAGCATGATGGCACGGCGGGACGTCTATAATCGCCGTATGCGCGACCAGCGACGAATGCTGACCGCGGTGGCGCGCGGCGCCGTGCCCGCCGACCGTTATGTGCGTGGCGGCACACTGCTCAACGTCTATACGGGCGAGCTCTACCCGGCGAACGTCGCGATTCGCGGCGCGCGGATCGCCTACGTCGGCACGCGCGACGACATGGTGGGCCCCACCACCGACGTGCTCGACGCCGGCGGGCACGTGCTGGTCCCCGGTTACATCACGCTCCGGGCCGCTCTCGTGGCCCGCGGCTATCCGCACCACGAGCCGCTCTTCAGCCTCTTCTTCCGCGCCGCCGACTTCCTGCCCGCGGTGCGGCTGACCCCGCGCGGTGTCTGGGACGTCAAGCGCGGCCGCGTGCTGCTGCCATCGCGCCGGCGGACGGCCGCGCTACGCGCATCACGGGAACCGTGGTCGTCGTGATGCTGCGGCTTCGCCGGGCGCGTTGGTCGCCCGGGCGGTCCGTGATGGCGGTCGTCCTCGCCGCGCTCGCCCTCGCGGGCGCCGCCACGCCGCCAAGTGAGACCGCGTTCAAGCGCGGCGTGCACGAGGGGCGGGTCTACCGTCTGTATCTGCCGAAGGCGCTGGTGGAAAGCGCGTCCGCGCCGACCGTCTCGCTGGTGCTGGCGCTGCACGGATGCTGGCAGACGCCGGAGGACTTCGCCGCCGGCACCCGCCTGAACGACGTGGCCGAGAAGCGCGGGCTCGCCGTGCTCTATCCGGCGCAGAGCAAGCTGGCCAACGCGAGCCGGTGCTGGAACTGGTTCGCGCCGGCGTCGCGCGGCGATGGCGAAGTCGCCCAGCTCTTGCGGCTCGTCGAGACGGTCCGGGCCGAGCACCCTCTTCGGAGCGGACTGACGGTCGTGGGGTTTTCGGCGGGGGCGTTCATGGCCGTGAACCTCGCGTGCGTGGCGCCGGACGTCGTGACCGCCGTCGGCGCGGCGGCGGGCGGTCCGTTCCAATGTGGTGTCGGCGCGCTGGGCGGGCTGCAGTGCATGCGCGGACACCATGGCCGCGGCGAAGCGGCCGCGGCCGCGTGTGTCGCCGCCGGCTCGCGCTCGGCGCGCCCGCCGCGCGTCTCGCTCTGGCACGGCCAGGAGGACGTCGTCGTCAATCCGTCGAACCTCGATGCGCTCGCCGAGATGTTCGCGAAGGTGACGGCCGCGACCAATCGCAGCGACGAATCACGCGACGGCGTTCGCCGGTGGGTGTACCGGACCGCGGCGAGCCGCCCCCTGGTCGAGTCGTGGCTGGTCCCCGGCATGGGACACGCGTGGAGCGGCGGCGACCAGCGCGGCACGCACACGTTCCCGTCGGGGCCGAACGCCACCGAGCGCATGCTCGACTTCCTGCTCCGCGCCGAGTGATGTTATGGAAATGGGGGGACCCGGGACGCTCCTCGACCCGCCACTCGCGCAGGTCGCTGGCCCTGGTCGTCCTGCTGGCCGCGGCCGCGCTCGCGGTCGCGATGTTCCCGTTCCGGACGACGTGGTGGGGTGGCTGGCTGCTCGCCATGGCCGAGGCCGGCGTGGTGGGCGGGCTCGCCGACTGGTTCGCGGTGACGGCGCTGTTCCGCCGGCCGCTCGGCTTGCCCATCCCGCACACCGCCATCATCTCGGCCAACTGGGAGCTGATGGCCAAGCGGGTGGGCACCATGGTCGGCGATCGCGTCCTCACGCGCGAGTACGTGACGCGTGAGATCGCGCGGGTCGACGTCGCGGATCTGCTGGCGCGCGCGGCGCTGCGCGTCACCCGCGCCGATCTCACCGCCGCGACCCGCGCGATCTTGCAGTGGGTGGCCGCCGAGCTGCCGCCGCCGGCCGCGGGCGAGCTCGCGAGCCGGCTGCAACGGTTGCTCGTGAAGGAGCCGGCGGCGCCGCTGCTGGCCGCGGCCCTCGACGCCGCGCATTCTCGCGGCTGGGACCAGCGCCTGCTCGGCGCGCTCGCCGCGGCGCTCGTGGACGCGCTCGGGCGCCCACGGTTCCGCGAGGCCGTCGCCGAGGTGGTGGACGATCTGCTCCGGCGCTACCGCGCGCGCATCGGCTTCTATCCGCGGCTCGCGCTCGGCCTCGCCGACGTCTTCGGTCTCGTCGACCGCGAGCGCATGGTCACGGCGCTGCACGCCGGGCTGGTGGAGCTCGCGCGCGATCCGGCCCATCCGTTGCGCGAGCGCCTGGCCGAGTCGCTCGGCGAGCTGGCCGAGCGGCTGCGGACCGATCCATCCCTGGCCGCGCGGGTGGAGGCGGCCAAGGAGGAGGTGTTGGGCAGCGACGTCGTCGCCCGGCTCGCGGAAGCGGCCGCGACGGCACTGCGCCAGGCGCTGCTCGCCGACCTCGCGGCGCCCCGGTCGGAGGTCGCGGAGTGGCTCGTCGACCGGCTCGATCGCATGCGCCATGCGCTCGTCGAAGATGCCGTGCTTCGGGGGGATCTCGACCGCTGGGTCAAGGCGGAGGCGACCGAGCTGGTGGCGCGGTACCACGGGCGCATCGCCTCATTCATCGAGCAGGGCGTGCGCGCGCTCGGCGCCGAGGGCGCGGTCCGGCTGATCGAGGAGCACGCGGGCGACGATCTGCAGTACATCCGCGTGAACGGCACGGTGGTGGGGGGCCTCGCCGGCGGCGCCATCTACGGCGTTCATCTGCTGATCCGTCTTTTCTCCTAGCTGCGGGCGGAAACCGGTTTGAGGGGTCGCTGGTTTCACGTACACTCAGCCATCCGCTCCGCGCATTTTCGGGAGGTCTCATGCAGCGTTCACGCATCGCGGTATCTCTGATCGTCCTCAGCCTCGTGCTGGTCACCATCGCGTTCACGACCCCGGCGACCAGCCAGACGCCGAAGTCCGGGGGCGTGCTCAACGTCACCCAGCGCGAGGATCTGCCCCAGGGCTTCGCCGTCCACGAGACCTCGACCATCTCCACGACGTGGCCGGCCATGCCATGCCTGAACAACCTCGTGCTCTTCGATCCGCTCAAGAAGACCGAGAGCGTCGACACCATCATCGGTGAGCTGGCGGAGAAGTGGTCCTGGCAGGACAACTACCGCAACCTCGTGTTCTTCCTCCGCAAGGGCGTGAAGTGGCATGACGGCCAGCCCTTCACCGCCAAGGACGTGAAGTTCACGTTCGACATGCTGCGCGAGGCGCCCGACGCCCAGGCCAAGCTCCGGATCAACCCGCGCAAGGACTGGTACGCCAACCTCCAGAACGTCGAGGCGCCCGATCCCCACACGGTGATCTTCCACCTCAAGAAGCCGCAGCCCTCGCTGCTGCTCATGCTGGCCTCCGGCTACACCCCGGTCTACGCGGCCCACGTGCCGCCCGCGCAGTACCGCACCACGTGCATGGGCACCGGGCCGTACAAGCTCAAGGAGTGGCGGAAGGGCGAGTTCGTCGAGTTCGTGAAGAACCCCGACTACTTCGTCAAGGGCCGGCCGTACCTGGACGGTCTCCGCTACATCGTCATCGCCGAGCGGGGCACGCGCACGGCCGCGCTCCAGGCCGGCAAGGTGGACGTCGCCTTCCCGGGTGAAACGACGAAGACGATCGCCGAGCAGCTCAAGGCGGCCGTGCCCGGGCTGGTCATCACGCCGTTCAGCCAGAACGTCAACGACAACATCATGATGAACGTGAAGAAGCCGCCCTTTGACAATCCCAAGGTCCGGCTCGCGGTGAGCCACGCCATCGACCGCCGGGCGCTCGTGCGCGCCGTGCACCAGGGGAGCGCGGTGGTGGGCGCCTCGCTGGCGCCGAAGCCGTGGGGCGTGTGGGGCCTCCTCGAGAAGGACCTGACCGCCTTGCCCGGATACGGTCCCAACCCGGCGGAGGAGAAGGCCAAGGCGAAGAAGCTCCTGGCCGAGGCCGGGATCACGCCGGACAAGCCGCTCAAGGTGGAGATGGTGACGCGGGCCATCGCCGTCTACGTCGACATGGCCTCGTTCGTGATCAACGAGCTGAAGCAGGTCGGCATCGACGCCTCGCTCAAGCAGGTCGAGACC
Source organism: Methylomirabilia bacterium (assembly GCA_041492755.1). GTDB lineage: Bacteria > Methylomirabilota > Methylomirabilia > Rokubacteriales > CSP1-6 > JBGPXN01. The sequence goes on from JBGPXN010000090.1 coordinate 5,127, forward strand.
GCGCAGTGGCATCCCATGGCCACCCGCGGCGACTACCAGATCGGCGCCAACCTGACCGGCATCGGACCGGACGACCCCGATGCCAACTTCTACGAGAACTACGCGTGCGGCTCGCCCCGCAACTACAGCCAGTATTGCAGCGAAGAAGTGATGAAGATGATCGAGCAGCAATCGCAGGAGCTGGACCCCAAGAAGCGGCTGGTCCTCGTGCAGCAGATCCAGAAGAAGCTGGAGGCCGACGCGGCCCGGCCGATGCTGGACTGGAAGATCGACCACTTCACCGTCTGGCCGCACGTGAAGAACCTCATTCCTCACCAGTCGATCTACAACTTCGGCCGGATGCAGGAAGTCTGGATCGACAAGTAAGAAGGGTGAAGACGTCGAGGGCGTCGGGGGCGCGCGCGCGCCCCCGTGCCTTCGGGCCGAGACGCGTGTGAAGACCTACATCGCCCAGCGCCTCGTCATCGCGCTCCTCACCCTGTTCGGGATGTCGGTGGTGATCTTCTTCCTCTTACGGTTGGCCCCGGGTGACATCGTCGACATCCTGTTCGCGTCCGCCGGCTACGTGAACCAGTCCGAGAAGCAGGCCATCCTCAAGGAGCTGGGGATGGACCGGCCGTACTGGGTGCAGTACGTGGACTGGATCACCAAGATCATGACGGGAGACCTCGGCAAGTCGTACCGCTACGACCTGCCGGCGTGGCAGATCATCAAGCCCCTGGTGCCGGTGACGCTCGAGCTCGCCGCGCTGTCCACGGTCTTCGCCGTGCTCTTCGGCGTACCCACCGGTGTCATCAGCGCCGTGAAGCAGGACACCACGCTCGACTACGTGCTGCGCGTGATCAGCCTGGCCGGGCTCTCCATGCCCGCCTTCTGGCTCGGCATGCTGATCATCCTCGGGCTGGTGACGTCGCTCGGATGGATTCCGCCGCTCACCTACGTGTCGCCCGCGGAAAACTTCAAGCTCCACGCCATTCAGTTCTTGCTGCCGTCCCTGGCCGTGGGCTACCGGTCCTCCGCGCTGATCATGCGGATCACGCGCTCGTCGCTGCTGGAAGTGCTGCGGGAGGACTACATCCGCACGGCGCGCGCGAAGGGACAGAGCGGGCAGGTGGTGATCTGGCGGCACGCGTTGAAGAACGCCATCCTGCCCGTCGTCACCGTGATCGGCATCGAGTTCGCGTTCCTGATCGGCGGACTGGTGGTGACGGAGACCGTCTTCAACCTGCCCGGGGTGGCGCGCTTCCTCGTGCAGGCCATCCTGTGGCGCGACTATCCGATCGTCCAGAACCTCGTCATGTTCATCGCCATCGTGGTGATCCTCTCCAACCTGCTCGTCGATGTCCTCTACGGCGTGCTCGACCCGCGCGTCCGGTATGCCTAGCCCGCGCGGAGCGCGCTAGATGGCCGTCCGGCCGATCGAGATTCCGGCGGCGGCGCGCGGGCCGGGCCGGACCGGCTGGGGGACCGTCGTCTGGCGGTTCATCCGTCGCAAGCCGCTGGGCGCCGCCGGCGGTCTGTTGATGGCCGTGATGGTGCTGACCGCGGTGTTCGCCGACGTGTTGCAGACCTACGAGCCGATCGCCACGGATGCCGCGAACACGCTCGCGCGCCCGTCGGGCGATCACCTCCTCGGCACCGATCATCTCGGTCGGGACATCTACTCCCGCATCGTCCACGGCGCCCGCGTGTCCCTCATCGTCGGGCTCGCGTCCGCCCTGCTCGGCTCGGTGCTCGGTGGCGTCATCGGGCTGCTCTCGGGGTACCTCGGGGGTAAAACCGATCTCATTGCCCAGCGGCTCCTCGACATCCTGCAGGGCTTGCCGCTCCTGGTGCTCGCCCTCGTGATGTCGGCCGCCCTCGGCCCCTCCATCCAGAACGTCATCATCGCGATCTCGATCCCGATCATCCCGCGCGCGGCGCGTGTCATCCGCTCGAGCGTGCTCACCATCCGCGAGATGCAGTACATCGAAGCGGCCCGTGGGCTCGGCGTCTCGCACCTGCGCGTGGCCTTCCGTCACATCCTGCCCAATACGGTCGGGCCGTTCATCGTGCTCTGCACGGCGCAGCTGGGCAGCGCGATTCTCGTCGAGGCCACGCTGTCCTTCCTCGGCCTCGGCGTTCCCGAGCCCTACCCGTCCTGGGGCCGGATGCTGTCCGTCTCCGCCGCCGAGTACGCGCAGAAGGCGCCGCATCTCGTCCTGTTCCCCGGCATCGCGATCAGTCTCGCCGTGTTCGGCTCCAACCTGCTCGGCGACGCGCTCCGCGACACGCTCGACCCCCGCCTGCGCGGCAGCTGAGCGCCGTCGCGCTCGTGTGCGGCGGGCACCATCGAGGCAGTGACGTCGAGCATGGGTCACCTCGCGTTCATCGCGGGGAACGATGGCCGTGGTGCGAGACTTCCTGGCCTCGTGATTTCGCTCGTCGCCACGCGCCTGACCTGAGGGCGATCACCGGCACGATCCCGAACACCAGCAGCGCGCCCGCCATCACGCCGAAGAGGGCGGGGAGTCCACCGCCGAACCAGGTGATCGCGATCCATCCCCCCACGCTGGCGATGACGAGACGGCTGAATCCAGCGAGGATCGGCCAGAGGAGGCGTCCGGCGCCCTGCGACGCAAAGTACAGCACCAGGCCGAGGCCGAAGAATCCGTAGACGGGACCGACGATCCGGAGATATGTCGAGCCGGCGTGCAGCACCTCCGGATCGGTACTGAAGAGGCCAAGCCACGCGCGTGGAAAGACGGCGGCGCAGAGTCCGATCGTGCCCGTGACGGCCGCCGCCATCGCGGCGCCGGTCCAGGCAATCCGCTCCGCGCGCTCGCGGCGCCCGGCGCCCATGTTCGTTGCCACCATCGCGACGAGCGCCGATCCGAAACCGAAGACGATCGGGATCTGGAGATACTCGAGCCGCGCCCCCATGCCGTACCCGGCGATCGCCGTCGTGCCGAACGGCCCGACGAGACCGGTGAGCAGAACGATGCTCAGGTTTGTCTGCACGTTGTTCAGGATGCTCGGACCGCCGACTCTCAAGATGTCGCGGAATAACCGCCAGCGGAGCCGAAAGTCGGAGAAGGACAGCGTGACGAGGCTGTGTCCCGACAGCAGGTATGCGAGAAGAACGAGGCTGCCAGCGGCATAGTAGGCGATCAAGCTCGCGCCGGCCCCCGCGATTCCGAGCGGCGGGACCGGTCCCCACCCGAAGATCAGGATCGGTGCGAGGCTGAGCGTGACGACCGCACCGCCGACGAGGACTGCCGCGGGAAGCATCATGTTGCCCGTCCCGCGGACGACGCTGGCGAGCGTGTTGAACGCCCACACGGCGATGGCGGCGCCGAAGACGATGTTCGAGTACGCGAGGGCCGCGGCGAGCGCCCCCCCACTTCCGCCCATGGCCCGATAGAGCCGAGGGCCACCGAGCAGGAGCGCGCCCGTGAAGCCGGCGCTCATGACGACGGCGATGACGAGCGCGTGGCGCACCAGCGCGTCGGCGTCGCTCCGGCGGCCGGCGCCCAGCGCCCGCGCCACCGCCGAGCTGACACCGCCTCCCATCCCGCCCGCTGACATCGTTTGCATCAGCATGATCAGCGGGAACGTGAGGGAGACTCCCGCCAGCGCTTCGGCGCCGAGCCAGCCGATGTAGTACGCCTCGCCGGCGCTCACCACGGCCTGGACCACCATGACGACGACGTTGGGAGCGGCGAGCCGCAGCAAGGTCGGCGCGATCGGACCCTCGAGAAGCAGCCGGGTGCGATCGGCCATGGGGGGGATCGGGGACGCGCCGGCGGCGGTCGCGCCGCCGCCCCCTGGTGGGGCGGAGTGGGCGTTGATGGTGCGTCCGCTCTCGTCGTGCCTGGACTCGGAGCCATCGACGACGGCCCGAGCGTCGCGATCCTTACCCGGAGTCCGCGCTCGGCTCATCGTGGCGTTTGGGATGGCCACTGGTGGCCGGCGGATTCAATACACGAGACCAGTAGTTCGAGCGATGGCTCGACGCGCGGTCGCTCTGCGCGCCCGTCACTCCCGCCGGTTCAGCGCTTCGGGATTCACCACGTTGATCGGCTTGCCGTCCCCGTAGGCGACCACCTGGTCGAAGACCGTCGTGAACATCCGCTCGAGGGCGTCGCGCTCGACGTATCCGAGGTGCGGGGTGCAGACGACGTTGTCCATGGCCAGGAGCGGATGTCGCCCGCCAGGCACGGGCTCGTCCTCGTAGACGTCGACCGCCGCCATTCCCGGCCGGCCCGCGCATAACGCGGCCTCGAGCGCGCCCGGCGCAATGAGCCCGGCCCGGCTGGTGTTGACGAGGAGCGCCGTCACCCGATGGCCGGCGATCCTGGCGAAGCAGGGGAACGGGCGGATGGTGTCCTGGTCGTCGTTCAGGATCGTGACGTTCACGCGGTGGTTCCGGTCGGCGTTCCGGTCGGCGTGCCTCCGACCTGAACGCCCGCGAGCCGTTCCAGCACCTTCACGACCGCGAGCCCGTCCTCCTTGTTCAGGCCGGCCGCCCGCGCCATCTGGTAGACCTGCTGGCTGACGTTCGCCAATAGCAACGGCACGCCGAGCTGCTTGGCGAAGCCCGTTTCCAGCTCTTGGTCCTTGTAGGAGATGTCGACAGTGCCGCCCGGCGAGAAGTCGCGCGCGAGGATCTTCGGCACGCCGTGCTCGAACGCGTAGCTGTTGCCCGTGCTCACCCGGATCACGTCGTAGATCGTCCGCGGATCGAGCCCGGCCTTGACGCCCATCACCAGCGCCTCGGCGATGGCGACCCTGGTGACCTGGCCCAGCATGTTGTTGATGAGCTTCATGGCGAGGCCCTGGCCGAGACCGCCCACGTGGAAGATCTTCGTCCCCATGGCCTTGAAGAGGTCGTTGCAGGCGGCGAACGTCTCGGCGGCGCCGCCGGCGATGATCGACAGCTCGCCCGATGCCGCCCGCGGCGTGCCGCCGCTCACCGGCGCGTCCAGCATCGCCACCCCGCGCGCGGCGAGCGTCTCGCCGAGCCGCCGGGCCACGAACGGATCGATCGTGCTCATGCAGATCACGATGTTCCCGGCCCTCGCGCTCCGGATGATCCCGTGCTCGCCGGCGATCACGTCCTCGGCCTGCGCCGTCGTCTCCACGATGCAGATGGTGCGCTCGACAGCCGCCGCCACCCGCTCCGCCGTGGTTTCGACCTTCGCGCCCTTGTCGCGCAACGGCACCACCTTGGCCGGATCGACGTCGTGCACGACGAGCGAGAAGCCGTGCTTCACGAGGTTCAGCGCCATCGGCCGTCCCATGTTTCCGAGCCCGATGAATCCGACTGCTCCAGGCATGGCGTCCTCCTTTGGGTGCTCAGCTTCGGCTATTTGCGCTCATTGGGCAACCCGCGGCCGCGGCGGCGCCCGTGACGGTAGCGCAGACCGGGTCGACCGCGCCGTCGGGCGGGGCACCGAGCGCGGCTGCCCCGGCGGCTCGTCGAGGAGGTGCCGAGCCTCGCCCCGCGCACCCGCCCCGACCGGGCCGAGGCCATCGGGTACAAGCACACGCTGGAACCGATGGACTGGAGAGCCCGGAGGTGTTCCGGCTCCCCGAGGTCGTGCGAGCCGGCGGCCTTGCTGCGCTCACTGCGTGAGACTAGTCACACGACGTCTCGCCGATAGGTGGTCTCGGTCTCGCGGCCAACGGGTGCAGGACGTCGATCGCCCAGCCCACATCCAGCCGCTCTCCGAGCCAACCCGCGCATGCGGTCCGAGCGTGGAGGCGCAGGCCCTGCACGTCGTGCTGCGCCCGGAGAGCGCCGACAGGATCGGCGGGCACCGGGTCCGATGGCGGCGTTTCGGGCAAGGGCCGGCCATCTGGCCGCTGGAAATGGAGCGTGCCGTCAGGCCGGCGCTCGACGCCATAGCCCTCCTCGTGCACAGCGCGGTGATGCCGTCGACAGAGCAGCGCGAGGTTGGAAAGCGTGGTCGGCCCGCCTTGCGCCCAGTGCCGGAGGTGATGCCCCTGGGTGAAGCGGATACCACAGCCCGGGAAGCGGCAACCCCGATCTCGGCGGTGCAGCGCCCGCCGCAAGGCGGGGGGAATCGTCCGGGTCAGAGCCCCGACTTCGAGCAGCCGCCCTTCCTCGTCGTGACGCATCACCACCCGGCTGGCATCGCACGCCAGGCGGCGGGACGTTTCCGCGGAAACGCGCACGCCGTCCTCGAGAACCGACTCGCCCGGCTGATCCGGGTCGGCCAGCGTTGCAGCATCGACGTGGACAACCACCTGATACCACTCGCCCGGGGCGCCGGGATCGAGCCCCTGGTGGAGCGCTGTCTCCGCGAGCAAGGCCAGCGCATCCGCCTGCTGATGGGCCATGCTCGGAGCCTCCGCAGCAGGATCAACCGGCGCCTCCATCTCTGCGCGCCGGGCTCGCTGGTAAAGCGTCTCGCGCGCTGCGGCCAGCGCCTGCATGAGCAGGGCACCCGCTTCCGGTTCCAACCGTCCGCGCAGGATCACCATGCCGTCCTCATCCTGATACACGTGAAGTGCTCGGCTGGCGTGCCGCTGCGCGGTTTCCCGCGCCTCGGCCTTCCGATCTACATAGCGCCAACCGCGCACGATCTGCTCGACGTGAGCGGCCGTGCCCGCGCGCCCACCGCCAGCAGTCGCGCTTCGGTCTCCGGCGTCGCCACACGCGTCAGGGCGCGAACCTTTGCGTACGACAGCTCCCCTCGGGCGAGCGCCTCGGCGAGGAGCGGCAGCGTCCCGAGTGCACGCGCCACCCGTACCCGCTCTCGGGCCGCGCCCGCGTCGAGCCCCACTCGCCAGCTCAGCCAGGCAGCGCACGAGCGAAAGCCCGTGTTCCATCCGGCCTGTGCGTCGAACTCGCGGATCAGGGCGAGAAGGCGCGCGGTGGCGGCGTCAAGGTGCGCGGACAGCTCGGCGATCTCGTCGCCAAGACGGTCGAGATCCACCGCTTGATCGTGAGCGGTAACGACGGTCGACAAGTTCGTATTCATAGTGGATTCCCTCGTTTGGCTGGAGCGACTCTACACCCCGATTTCCGGGGCCCCTGGGATCGTCGGCGACGCGCGTTTCAAGGACGAGGAATGATTTTCGGTCAGCTCTCGCACGGCCGCGCACTGGTGGGCCCGCGCGGGCCGCTCGGTGGAGATTTCCGAAGCGCAGCCGAGGCATGACCATCGCCCGCGACCGAGGCTGTCAAGCGAGAAAGTGGCGCATGGCAGTGGACGACGAGGCCAGGCTACCGCTGCGTGAGACGGCGCCGATCCCGCCTATCCCGTGCTTCGTGCCCCTGAGTCCCTGGCCGGCGAGCGCGCCAGTCCCCCGAGGACTGCGGTGGCCCTCCCGGGTACGAGGAGTTTCTGGGAGGCGATCCGCGATCCCCGCCATCCCGAGCACAAGGTTCGGCTCGCCTGGGTCAGTGACCGCACTTGACTTCCCCCGCGGCCACACCCGCGTCTCGACACGGGATTTCGCGGAGGAGTAGACGATGAAGAGGCAGCTCGACATGGACAAGATTGTCAGGGGGCTCGGCGCCGAGCGCAGGGGCAAGGTTTCCGCGACGGGCAGTATTTCGGCGCGATGCGGACGTCGAAGCCAAGTTCCGCGTACCGGCGGCCGGCGGATCGATCCTCGGTGGACCGAACGGCGACTCGTCCCCCTCGCACCGGAGACGCTCGAGCGTCTGGAGGAGATCACGTCCAGGGTGCGCGAGCACGGGGAGTCAACGTCGAACCGATGCAGCTTGCGGCGCTGCTGCTCAAGAAAACGGCCAGGCAACTCAGCGAGGTTAAAGCCGAGAAGCTCGTCCGGCCGCGCCGACGAGCGAGTCGTCATTGAACAGCGAGCATCGCGCACGAGGCCGCATCTACCAGTAGATGCCAGGAGCAGAGGTCCGAGTATCTGCATGTTGACGCCCGGGTGCCATCCAGATAGAGATGCTTGCATCCATGGGTGGATGCCAGGCATCCTGCGCCAGATGCCGACATTGCCGTCGAATAGTAGTTCGCCGAATCTGCGCACGCGCCAGGTGGCCCAGCCATCGTGCTAGTAGCGTAGCCGGGTGGATTTTGAGCTCATCGGTCCGATACGCGACGTCGAGACGATCGCGACAGGATCCGCCGTTCGACAACGCGCCCGGTTGCGTCGTCGGTACGGCCGAGGCCGATGGCAAAAGCGCAAGGGCGTCGCGGTCGTGCGGCTCCGTGACGGCACCGTACATCGAGCCGAGGTTCATTGGTTTGCAGCTCATGGGATCGGTCGGCGAGAACTGAAGATCAAATTCCCCTTGCTGGACTGAGGAATGAAAAAGCCAAGAGCAGGAAAGCGCCAAGCTCGTTTCGTGGTGTGCGTGAAAAACAAGGGCTATGAGGCCTCGCTCGAGGTCGGAAAGTTCTACCGCGTCGTCCCTGACGTCGAGGCCGAAGGTCACGGTTACCTCCGGATCGTTGATGAGAGCGGCGAGGACTACGGCTATGCCTCAGATCGCTTTCTCTCGATTCCCGTCCCGAAGCCTCTGGAGAAGGTTCTCGTCAAGGCGGCGTCATGAGATCGTCGAACATCACAGTGCACCGGACCGGGGCTCGCTTCGCTCGCTCCGGCCGGTGACCGTGACCGTTCGCCGCCCGTGATCCATCGTCCCCGGGGAACCGTGGACCAGCAGGAGGGAACCGGATCGTGAAGCGCCAGCGCCGGGATTCCGACCTAGAACAGGTCGAGCTTATCGGAATACCGCATTACAGCCAAGGCGATGCGGACGGCCTGTGCGTCTACTACGCGATGTCGATGATGCTGGCGGCGCTGCATCCTGCTTTGGGGCCGACCATACATGACGCACCACGCTACTCGCGGCAGGGAAGTCCCGTACTCCAAGCCGTCCGTCGGCTATATCGCTCCGAGCGACTCTTCAAGGACAAGATCGCGGATTGGTTCTTCAACGGCATGTCGACGGCAGAGGCCACAAGAGTTCTGAATGAGCTCTTTCAACACCACTTCCGCACCGACGAGATGTACTTCACTCGCCGGCCTGTCCGAGCGCGGCGAATCAGGCGGCTGAAGCACTCCAGACGCAGGCACCTGGTCGATCGGATGTGGACCGTCCAGGAGGTTCTTGTGGCTATCGCTCGGCAGCTACCGGTCATAGTCACAGGGGGCGGCCTTGGCTTACACGCTGTGCTCGCCATCGGCTACAGTGCCAGAGGCCGGGCCGACCGGTCTCTTTGCTTCCTAGATCCTGCACTCGTTCGGCCAGACTGGTGGCCGTGCGGCACGATATTCACCGACGGCGCCGAAGCGATCATGCCCAACCTTGATCTCTTTCGCGAATACCGCCCCGCCCGTGTCATCACGGAACACGGGACCTGTGAGTGCCAGCCGTGGGAAGAAGAGTATCTTGACGAATGATCGGCCGTATCGCTGCGTAGGCGCGTCGAACAAGCCAGTGGAGCGGCCGGTTCGCTCGCATGCGCACGCGACCGCCGCTCACTGCCGGCGTTATCCGCTAAGGAGCGCCCCAGGTAAGTCATGCCGAGGAAATACCAGCTTCCACTCTTTCTCTCGGGCTTGGTGACGCATGAAACCTACGAGCGGTGGCTGCGTCGGAAAGCTCAGGCACACGTGAAGCGCGACCGGCGGCGGGGTAACGAGACGGCCATCGGAGAGACCTACCGCAATGCAATTCATGCGGCAGTCGTTGAGAGTGGTGGTGCCGACGCCTACACGGGCGAGCAACTTGACTGGTCGCTAATCAGCAAGTACGACAACGATGAGTCCCAAGAAAAGGGACGTCACTACAAGCAAGGGTTCGCGTTGCTACCGACCGTTGATCACATCGGCGATGGAACCGGCCTCGCTGACTTCAGGATCTGCGGTTGGCGAACCAACGACGCGAAGCACGACCTCGACGTGCAGGAAGTTCTTGCGGTGTGCCGAGCCGCGCTTAAGCATCACGGGTATGGCGTCACAAAACGCGGCTAACCAGCCATTCGAGGCGGGCCTGCGCAAGCGCGCTTCGCCCGCTTGCTTGGCCGCTCAATGGCGGCGTTACGCGGATCGGAGGTAGGTCATGACGTCGTTTGCAAATGAAGCGAAGGCGCACTTGGCGGAGTACAAGCGCACGGCCCTTGGGGTGACGGACGACGGAGTCTGGGCTCGGAATGGTCGGTCCTACCCACACATCCTCCCGTCCCACCTTAAGGAGCTGAACGTGCTCGCGCCGTACCGCGAGGAATTCTGGCAGTACGCTGCGGAGGCGGGGATTCGCCTGCACTCCGACTTCCACCATCTCAACTCGTCCCAGGCGCTAGCATTCAACCTGTTCTTCCCGGCTTTGGTCGGCGGGCCGGCACCGAGCAATCACCTCGTGTGGGCGCTCACTAACAAGAAGGCTGTTGTCAGGACGTGGGGTTTCGAGGCTGTCCCAGATCCGGTGGAGGGCACCAACTTCGACCTGTTGCTCGAATTGGACTCGGGTGGAAGGGTTTACGTCGAGGTGAAGTTCACCGAGACTACCTTTGGTACCGCGATCCCGGATGACTCGCATCGGCGCAAGCTCGACCAGCTGTATCGACCGCGACTCGGAGCGACGGTGTCATCCGACTTCCTCGAAGAAGCTAAATTCTTTCCGAACTATCAGCTGTTCCGGAACATTTCCCACGCCCGCCCCGATCTTGATGCGGTGGTCTTTGTCGTTCCCGCTCGCAATCGCTCCGCCGCAAGCCACGCCGAATTGGTGCTGGCCAGCGCGCTGCTCCCTGGGGTGATGGGAGTTCGACTCGTAACGGTGGAGAGCATAGTCGAAGCAGTCACTGCAGGTCGCGTCACGGCCGCCGACTCGTTCACCGAACACTACAGACTCCTTCGTGAGAAGTATCAGTGGGCGGAGGGAGGAACGGCGGGATCTCCCCGTCCTTCGGGCTGAGCCATGTCGCCGGGCGCCGCGCCGCCAGTTCGTGCGTGAGGCGACTCTCCATGACGAGATCGTTCCGCAGGCGGTAGCCCGAGAACGCGACCCGGCCATCGGTGGGCTTGGTCGGGCCTGTTCGAACTGGGGCGGCGCGTAGCTCGGGAACTGGTGGAGGACGATGACGCCGGCGCGGCACAGCCGCGCACGGGGGCGTCGGCGGCGCCTGCTTGGGTGTGCAGAAGCTGAAGCCACCCCCGATCCATGAACGCGAGGAAGAGCAAGGTCCTGCGGAGCCCGTGATGGCGAAGAGCGCGGCGGTCTCTGCGCTCAGCATCATCGCGGTCCTCTGCCGAGTACCCAGCGCGCGATGCGCAGGCACAGGGAGGAACCACAGCCGTGAGCCCAAGGAGGGGCCAGGCGAAGCTGGGAACGCAGCCTGAGGACGGTGTGCCGCACCGCCTCGCGCCTACCCGGAAACGCAGGTAGCATAAGCCCCGCGACGCCAGGAGGGACCCGCCATGAAAATGTACGTGGCCGGCCAGTGGATCGACAAGCCCCAGACCATCGAGGTCCGTAATTCCTACGACAACTCCGTGATCGACACCGTGCCCCGCGCGGATCGCGGCGACGTGGAGCGCGCGCTGCAGTCGGCGGAGCGGGGCGCCAAGGTCATGGCCAAGCTCTCCACCCACGAGCGCTGGCGCATCCTCCGGAATGCGGCCGATCTCATCGCCGCGCGCAACGAAGACCTGGGCGCCCTCATCTCGCGGGAGGAGGGCAAGATCATTGCCGAGGGGCGGCTGGAGGCGGCGCGGGCCGTCGATACCATCACGGAATCGGCGGAGGCGACCAAGCGCGTGCACGGCGAGACGGTGCCGGTGGACGGTGCCGCCTACGGCAAGGGCAAGATGGGCCTCACGCTGCGGGTGCCGTGCGGCATCGTGCTGGCCATCAGCCCGTTCAACTTCCCGCTCAACCTGGTCTGCCACAAGGTCGGGCCCGCCATCGCGGGCGGCAACGCCGTCATCGTCAAGCCCGCCACCGACACGCCGCTCAGCGCGCTCCGGCTCACCGAGATCCTGCTCGAGGCGGGGCTGCCGCCGGAGGGGATCAACACGCTGACCGGCGGCGGGGGCGAGATCGGCGACCTGCTCGTCGGCGATCGCCGCGTGCGCAAGATTACTTTCACGGGCAGCCGTGACGTGGGCGAACACATCTGCCGGCTGGCCGGCATCAAGCGGGTGACGATGGAGCTGGGCAGCAACGCGCCGCTGATCGTCATGCCCGATGCCGACCTCGACAGGGTCGCGACGGCGGTGGCGGCCACCGGCTACGCCAACGCCGGTCAGGTCTGCATCTCGACCCAGCGCGTGCTCGCCGCGGGCAAGATCTACGACGACTTCCTGCACGCGCTCACGCCGAAGGTGGC
>JBGPXN010000128.1:0-13062 GCA_041492755.1 Methylomirabilia bacterium
CTGACCATTCGGGGAGGTCCGGGATCAATCCGAGCGGCCAAACCTCCTGGCGACCCGGGTGCGCTCTACACCGACGAACCGAGATCCACGTTCTTCTCGAGCCAGCGTTCGATGACGACCGCGAACTCGGCAGCGTCCTCGATCCATCCGAGCTCGTCGAAGAGACGCCCGTGATCGATATCGAGGTAGCCGTGGACGAGAAGGTTGCGGAGGCGGACGGCCCCGGCGAGGCGTTCTGCCAGCGCAGCGGTGATCACGCCGCCGACGCCCAGCGCCGTCAGGGTTTCTGCATAGGATTCCGGTGCGGACGCACCGCTGGCGGCGATGATGTGCAGGGCGATATCGGCACAGCCTTGCGCGAGCAGTTGCGCGTTGCGCGCCGCCCGGTCCTGAACCGCTTCGTCGGAGACGAACGCGTGTCGCCCGCGTCCACGCAGCTCACGCAGCACGCGTAACGAGCGTTCCATGGCCCGGAGCCGTCGCCTGACGAGCGCCGCATCAACGGGCAAAGCGGCCCTCGTGCAACCTCTGGGCGAGCCCCGCATCCAGCACTTGGCGGAGGTATGCCTCGTCGAGGTACTGACGCATGATCCGTTCCGCGACCTGCGTGCGCCGCCGCGGCTCACGGTCGGCGAGCAGCACGCCGCGCGCGAGCACGCGATGCCCGAGCACGGTGGGCGCGTCCTCGAGGACGACGAGATCGACGGCGTCGGTCCCGAGGCGGCGGCAGGCGTCCGCCGTGAGGTCGAGCCGCTTCCGCCAGCGGGCGGTGTCATCCAGCCCGTCCCGGAGAACGACGGCGAGATCGACGTCCGAGCGTGGTCCGGGATGGGATCCAGCGCGCGAGCCGAAGAGATAGATCGCGGCGATATCCGGGTCGCCCGCCCAGGCGTCTGCCAGTGCGCGGATCCGGTGCTCCACATCTGCGGGAAGCGGGCGCTCCGCGAGCACGGTGAGATTGTGCAATGGAGTGGTGAGGAAGAGCAACCGCGGGGGCACGCTCCGCTCCGCCGGCCGCGGCACGGGTTCCCCGTCCACCTTCGAGGCAGTGCCGGGCTCAATGGCTCGGGATGCGATTGCCATAAAGCAGCGCTCTGGATCCGGTGTGCCAGGGACTTATCGAGATAGCCTTGACGCTATATTCCTTCCAGGCTATAGTCGTGGTGTGCCTGAGGGACGCGATGGGCCAGCCCGGGTGGACGGTCGAAGACTTCGAGAGGGTACGCGGCGAGTTCCCGATCCGGACGTTCTTGGGCTCGCTCGACGGCCGGAACGCCCGTGAAGCCGCCGCGCTGGTCTTGAAGCTCGGCGCTCGCGGTAACCAGATGCGGCCGCCCGACTCGGAGCCCGTGACCGGCCAGCGCAACCTGTTCGAGCTTCGCGGCCACCAGGTACGGATCTTCTACTGCTTCCTGCCGGGCCGTGTGATCGTGCTGGTCGACGGGATGATCAAGAAGCAGGATAGGATCCCGACTGCCGACCGTGACCGGATGGTACGGTACCGGCCGAGCGGCGCGGGCCGCGCGCGCCATAACAGCCGGCACGCGTCCACACTCAATCACGCACAGACACTCAATCAGGAGGCGACCGATGGCCAAGAAGGGGGCGACGCCCCAGTCCCCGCCGACGGTGATGGAATGGGCCCGCCGGCTCGCGGCGGATCCGGAGCACCAGGACGCGATCGAAGCGCTGATGACGGAGATCGACCTCCGCCAGGACCTCATCGCGCTCCGCGAGGCGCGCGGCATCACCCAGGTCGAGCTCGCGAAGCGACTCGGCGTGAGTCAGCCGGTGATCGCGAAGCTCGAGGGCGGCAAGACCAAAGATGTGAAGCTCAGCACGCTCGTCCGCGTGGCGGCCGCGCTGGGGGCTCGGGTGAAGATCGCGCTCGAGCAGACCGACGAGGCAGCCAAGCCGAAGCGGCAGCGGAAAACGCGGGCGGCCTAAGTTCTTGTCGCAGCGCCTGGAGGAGGATCGATGTCCGACGTCCGCGATATTTCTCTCTCTGAACGGCTCCTCGATGTAACGAACCCGTCCCTCGTGGCCGGCCGCGCGCTCGCGGGCCCGGTAGCGCTCGATGAAGGCGGTGGTCCGCGGCCGCTCGCGGGCGAGCGAGGGTCCCATCTTCGTCCTCTTCGTCGGCAACGTTTCTTCGCCGACCCCAGCATCTGCGCCTACTTTGCCCGGGTCGATGTGATGCTGTAGCATCTGATGCATGCGCACCACGCTTGATATCGACGACGATGTGCTACGGGCCGCCAGGGAACTCGCCCGCCGCGAGAAGAAGACGGCGGGCCGCGTGATCTCCGAACTGGCCCGAAGGGCCCTGGCCGCGCCCCCCGAGGGCGTCACCAAGGAAGCCCGGGCCCTGTACGGCTTTCGGCCGTTTCCGAAGCGTGGTGGGATCGTGACCAACGAATTGATCGACCGATTGCGGGAGGACGACGCCTATTGATGCGTGCGCTGCTGGACGTCAACGTTCTGATCGCGCTGCTCGATCCCGACCACTCGCTGCATCAGCGGGCGCGGGAATGGTTCAGCCGAAATGCTCCGAGCGGTTGGACGTCATGCCCCATCACCCAGAATGGCTGCGTGCGCATCATGTCGCATCCAGGCTACCCGCATCCGTTGCCGGTTCCTGCCGTCATGGAGCGACTGCGCGAGGCGACGCGCAGTCCCTACCACGAGTTCTGGCCAGACGACGTCAGCTTGCTGGACCCGCGGATCGCCGACGCCAGTCGCATCCACGGCCCCCGTCAACTGACTGACCTCTATCTGCTCGCGCTTGCCGTCGGCCGAGGCGGACGGTTCGCCACGTTCGATGCCTCGGTGCCCGTGAGCGCGATCAAGGGGGCCGAGAAGAGACACGTGGTGGCCCTGTAGACGGCGACTTCCTTCCTCAGGGCTCTTCCCGCCACGCCGCCGCCCGCGACGCCGGCGGGGTCCTCACGTCGCGCGCGAGCAGGGCCAGAGCGATCAGCGCCACGACGATCGCGTTGATCGCCAGCGACCGATGGATGTCGATGGCGGCGCCAAGGACGCCGATGGTGACGCCGCTGCCCGCCCGGAGCCCCATCATCGCGGTGTTGAAGAGGCCCACGATCCTTCCGCGCAGGCGGGACGGCGCCAGGAGCTGCACGAGCGTCTGGGCCATCGACGTGTACGCGACGTTGAAGAGGCCGGCGAGTATCAACAGAGCAACGGCGAGCGGATAGCTTCTCGCCATCGAGAAGAGCGCCATCGTCACGCCCCATGCCGCCGCGCACGCGATCGTGAAGCGGACGCCCGGCCGCACGAACGAGACGCTCTCGAGGAGCATCACGCCGATCAAGCCACCGGCCGCGTTGGCGGCGAGGAGCCCGCTGTACCACGCACCGTGGTCATCGGCGCCAAGATCGTGCGCGTACTCCGGCATCTGAACCTGAAAGGCGTTGCCCACGAAGAACGAGGTGGCGCCGGCCAGCAGGACCATGGTGATGATCCGCGGCTCGGCGCGCGCCTCGATGAAGACGCGCCAGACGTCGCCGAGCCCCAGGCGCGCCGTCCGTGACGCCGCCTCTCCCTCGCGCGAGTGACCGGTGTAGGGCATCAGCATCAAGTAGATGGACACCGGCAGGTAGAGCGCGAGGTTCGCCACGAGGCCCCACCCCGGGCCCAGCGCGAGCATCAACCCGCCGCCGATGGCCGGTCCCAGCAGGGTGGCCAGGTACCGGGCGGTCGCGTTGAGCCGGATTGCGCTGTAGAGCTGGGAGGTGCCCACGATGTCGTGGACGACGAGCTGGGCCGCCGGACCATTGATGACACCGGCCGCCCCGTGAATGAGAAGAATCGCCCCGGCATGCCAGGTCCGGAGCGCACCGGTGAGGAAGAGCAATCCCCACGAGAGCGACGCCAGCGCGAAGAGACCCTGCGAGACGAGGATCAGCTTGCGGCAGTCGAAGCGATCGGCGAGGGCGCCCGAGTAGACGGAGAAGAGCAGATAGGGCACCCAGTGACTGATCACGGCGAAGCCGCCGAGCGTCGGCGAGTGAAAGGCCTGAAAGATGACGAAATAGCTGATCACGTGCTCGATGTTCTCGGCGATCAGCCCGACGAAGGTGGTGACGATGTATCGACGATAATCGCGATGGTGGAGCGCGCTGAAGCGTCTTCCGGCAGGGGCCGGTGTCGCGGAAGCGGGCGGTCGGATCACTTGCGCGATGGTACCTCAGAACGCGGTTGCCCCAGAGCCCGGGGGGGTGGCCTTCGCCATTCGCCTGAGGATCGCTTCGACGTAGCGCCGGTAGTCCCGGCTCTCCACGCCCGGGTGCCAGCGCGAGGGAAGGGGCAGGCCGGCGGCGAGCTGGGCAGCCTCAGCCTCGGTCAGATCGAGCGCCGGCTTCCCGAAGTAGTGGCGGCTCGCCGCCTCGCACCCGTAGATGCCGGGCCCGAACTCGACCGCGTTGAGGTACAGCTCGAGGATCCGCCGCTTGCCCAGCGTGCGCTCGAGCTGCACCGTGAGCAGCGCCTCCTTCGCCTTCCGGAGCGGGTTGCGCGAGGGTGAGAGCCAGAGGTTCTTGGCGAGCTGCTGGGTGATCGTGGACGCACCGCGAGGAAGCTCGCGCTCCTCGATCGCGCGCGTGAGCGCCTGCTGCACCTCGCCGAGCGCGAAGCCATGGTGGGAAAAGAAGTCGACGTCCTCCGCGACGATGACGGCCCGCTTGAGGTGAGCCGAGATGCGCGCATAGGCCACCCAGCTCCAGGCCACGCGTCCCTCGCGGCCGGCGGCACGCTCACGGGCCCGGTAGCGCTCGATGAAGGCGGTGGTTCGCGGTCGCTCACGGGCGAGCGCGGCGACGGGCGGCCAGGTGAGCGCCTCGTAGGCGACCCAGGCCGCGAGGCCCAGCAATGCGACCGCCAGAATCCGACGCAGCCAGCGGCGCGCGCCACGTCGCGGACCGCGCTGGATGCGTTGCGAGCGCCGGATCACCGGCCGCCACCGGGCGTGCGAGGGCTCAGGTGGCAGCGGGGCGGCACAGCTCCGTGCCCTCGCTCTGGGCCAACCGTGGGAAGCCGATTTACTTCAGGCCCAGGCGCGCCTTCACCTCCGGGTTGACGAGCACGTCCGGCATCTCGCCTCGCAGGATTCGCAGCATCTCGCCCGTCACCTGCAGCGACGCCGTGCGGGACGCTTCCGCCGTCACGCCCGCCACGTGCGACGAGCACACCACGTTCTCCAGATTGAACAGCGGGTTGTCGGTGGAGCTGGGCTCCTCCTCGAAGACGTCCAGCCCGGCCGCGGCGAGGTGCCCGCGCGTCAGCGCCTCGAAGATCGCGCGCTCCTGCTGGACCGGACCGCGCGAGGTGTTGATGTAGATCGAGCCCTTCTTCATCAGGCCGAGCGTCTTGTCGTTGATCATCCCCCGCGTCTCGGGCGTCAGCGGCGTGTGCGTGGTCAGGATGTTTATCTGGGGTAGCATCGCCTCGAGGCTCTTCTGCGGCTCCACGCCGCGTTGCCGTAGCTCGGCCTCCGAGACGTACGGGTCGTAGCCGAGGACCTTCATGCCGATGGCGCCGGCGAACTTCGCCACGCGGCGGCCGACGTTCCCGACGCCCACAATGCCGAGCGTCTTGCCCCCCAGCTCCGTGTTGCCAACCCGCTGGCGCGCGCCCCAGTCGCCCTTGCGGGTGGCCTTGTCGATCGCGAACGTGCGCTTCACGCACGCGAGCATCAGCATCAGCGCGTGCTCCGCGACCGCCTGCGAATTCGAGCCGGGCGCGTGCACGACGGCGATGCCGCGACGGGTGGCGGCCGGGATGTCGACGGTGTCGAGGCCGACGCCGTGGCGGCCGATTACTTGGAGACTCGGACACGCGGCCATGAGGCTGTCCGAGGCGCGGGGCTTGGTCCGGAAGAGGATCCCGTGCGCGCCCGAGGCGACCTTGACGAACGCGTCCTCGGTCTCCTCCTCGCACAGGACGACGTCGACCTCGCGCTCGAGCTGGGCGCGACCATCCGCGTGAGTGGGACCGGCGAGGACGACGAGCTTGCGGGACTCGGCCATGCGGGAGTTCTCCTTTGGATGGCTCGCCTCGAACGCCGGGCGCCAGCCCCGGTCCGTTCTGCGGCTCGCAGTGTCATTCACTCGCTGCCATCCGTGGCAGTGCCGGATTCTACTCCCGGTGATGCGCCCGACCCAGTCGTTCCCGTCCTGCCTACGACGAGCACAACCTCCTCGAGCCGCTCCCGCGGGGGCCGCGCGCGGGCGAAGGACGCGGCGAGGTACGTCAGGGGGCGGTGATGGTGACCCGCGAGGTCGGGCCGTCGACCACGATGACGGCCGTGCGGTTGCCGAGATGCGCGCATAGGACACCCAGCTCCAGGCCATACGTTCGTGCAACCGCCGGGCAAGCCCCGCATCCAGCACTCGGCGGAGGTATGCCTCGTCGAGGTACTGACGCATGATCCGTTCCGCGACCTGCGTGCGCCGCCGCGGCTCACGGTCGGCGAGCAGCATGCCGCGCGCGAGCACTCGATGCCCGAGCACGGTGGGCGCGTCCTCGAGCACGACGAGATCGCAGCTGTGATCTCGCGTTCGCCGCGCGCGAGCAGTCGGAGGATCTGCCGCTCATGCTCGGCCCGTTCGTTTGCCTCAACGCTGAGCATGACGGCTGCCGCCCGCCCACGCTGCGTGATGACGACGGGCTGCTTTGATGCGCGAACGCGCTTGAGTGCGGCTGCCGCATCTTGACGCAGGCCGATGACCAAGATGATGTCCGGCATCTTGGCCATTGACGTCCCCCCCATGAGTACGTCCAACAGTACCGGCAAGCGTCCTCCGAGGCAATCGTGCCTCTGCGGCGGCCACGTCACCGACTGCACCGCGAGCAACGTGTTCATCGTGCGACGCGGCGAGGTGAGAACGCCTCCGGAAGGACCGCGTGATCGGCGACGGCCACCCGGGTCCGATCACCCGACGGCTGGTCGAGGCGTTTCGGGTCGCTACGCGGGGCTGACCGAGCCGAAGCCGTCGAGGTGCGTCGTCAGTCGGGCCTCGTCAGATGCGTCTCCAGAAATCGCCTCGCTTCGTCAAAGCTTTGCTTCGCGGCATGCTCGTGATAGCCGGGATGGGTGCGCACGGCGAAGCCATGGCGGACGCCGTCATAGAACCTGAACTCGCAGACTTTGCCGAGCTCCCGCATCCGGGCCTCCATCCGGCGCATATCCGCGAACGGGGCCCGCTCATCTTCCGTGCCGTGCAGGACCAACGTCGGGACGCTCACGCCCTCGGCGAGGTCGTACGGCTGCGCGCCGGGCTTTGAGCTCGACGGCCGGAAGGCGAAGCCATGGAAGACGACGATCACGCGGATCTCCGCATACGCCCGGGCGGCCATGAACGCGTGCACCCCGCCGCGGCAGAAGCCGAACACCGCCAATCTCTTCTGATCGGCCCGGCCCACCGACCGGAGGAAGGTCATTGCTCCCTTCAGATCGTCGTACACGGGGCCGTCCGTCGGGTCTGCGCCCCGAACCTTCCAGCCGTGCAGGAGAGCGACGTACCCCCACTCGGCGAGTCGACGCGCAATCTCGGTGTAGCCGTCATCCGGCCCGGCCACGCCGCGGAGGATCAGCACGGCGGGATGTGGTCCCTCGCCGTCTGGGGTGGCCAGGTACGACGGGACGTTCGTCTCGCCGTCACCGCTCGTGAAGGTCACGGACTCGAGCCGCACCGTCATGACTTACTCCCCCGTCGCAGGATGTGAGGCCGGCGCCTGCTTGAGGGAGAGGCCGATGCGCCGGCGTTGGCCGTCGATCTTGACCACCTTCACCCGGACGCGATCGCCGACCTTCACGACCTCGGCGGGATCGCGGACGAAGCGGTTCGCCAGCTCGCTCACGTGCACGAGCCCGTCCTGGTGGACGCCCACGTCCACGAACGCGCCGAACGCGGTGACGTTCGTGACGACACCGGCGAGGACCATGCCCTCCTTCAGGTGCTCGAACTCGGTCACGTCGTCCCGGAAGCCGACCTCCTCGAAGGCTTCGCGCGGGTCCCGGCCGGGCTTCTCCAGCTCGGCGAGGATGTCGCGCACAGTGGGCTCGCCGCGCCGTTCGTCCACGTAGCGCGCGAGCTCGAGGCGGCGCACCAGATCCGGGCGCCCGACGAGGTTCGCGACGTCGACCCCGAGGTCGCCCGCCATGCGCTCCACCACGTCGTAGCTCTCGGGGTGGACGGCGCTCGAATCGAGCGGGTTCGTCCCCTCGCGGATGCGGAGGAAGCCGGCCGCCTGCTCGAAGGCTTTCGGGCCCAGACGCGAAATCTTGAGCAGGTCGTGGCGCGCGCGGAGCGGGCCGTGCTCGGCGCGGAAGGAGACGATGTTCCGGGCGAGGGTCTCGCCGATCCCCGACACGTAGGAGAGCAGCCTCGCCGAGGCGGTGTTCACGTCGACGCCGACCTTGTTCACGCACGACTCGACGACCGTGTCGAGCGATCGCTTGAGGGCCGGCTGGTTCACGTCGTGCTGGTACTGGCCGACGCCGATTGACTTGGGGTCGATCTTCACCAGCTCGGCGAGCGGATCTTGAAGTCGCCGCCCGATCGACGCGGCCCCGCGCACGGTGATGTCCTTGTCCGGGAACTCCTCGCGCGCGATCTCGGAGGCCGAGTACACGGAGGCGCCGCTCTCGTTCACGAGCACGACCACGCACGCCTCCGCGAGCAGCTTCTCGCGCTTCATCGCCCGCACCAGCTCGTGCGTCTCGCGCCCGGCGGTGCCGTTCCCGACCGCGACGGCCTCGGTGCGGTGGCGACCGGCGAGGGCCGCGAGCGCCTGCTTCGCCTCGGCCGCGCGCTTGTGCGGTTCGTGCGGGTAGATCACGGTCTCCTCGACGAGGTCGCCCTGCTCGTCGAGGGCCACGACCTTGCACCCGGTGCGGAAGCCCGGGTCGATGGCGAGCACGCGCTTGCCGCCGAGCGGTGGTTGCAACAGCAGGTGTCGCAGGTTCTCGGCGAAGACTCGGATGGCCTCGGCGTCGGCGCGCTCCTGGAGCGTCGCGCGCACGTCGGCCTCGGTCGAGGGCCCGAGCAGCCGCCTCCAGGCGTCGACGAGCGCGGCCTCGAGGTCGGAGGCGAGCGCGGCGCGGCGCTCGCGCACGACGCGCCGGCGGATGCGCGCGAGGGCGGCCTCCTCGTCCACCACGAGCGACACTTTCAGGAACCCCTCGTTCTCGCCGCGGAAGACGGCCAGCACGCGGTGGCCCGGCAGCGTCCGGGCCGGGCCCTCGAAGGCGTAGTAGTCCTCGAACTTCTTCCCTTCCTGCTCCTTCCCCTTCGCGACGCGCGAGGCGAGGCGACCCTCGGCGAGCGCCAGATCCCGCAGCGACGCGCGCACGTCGGCGTCCTCGGCGATGCGCTCGGCCACGATGTCACGCGCGCCCTGCCACGCCGCCCCGACGTCGGGGACACCCTTCGCGGCGTCCACGAACGGCCCCGCCAGCGTTTCGCGCGGCTTCTCCAAGCGTATCGTCTGCGCCCAGACGAGGTCGGCGAGCGGCTCGAGGCCACGCTCCCGCGCGATCGTCGCCTTCGTGCGGCGCTTCGGCTTGTAGGGAAGATACAGATCCTCGAGCTCGGTCTTTGAGCGCGTCGCGAGGATGCGCGCGCGCAGGTCGCCGGCGAGCTTTCCCTGCGCCGCGATCGAGTCGAGGATCGTCTTCCGGCGCGCTTCGAGCTCTGCCTGGTACTCGTGACGCTCCTGGATCTGCGCGATCTTCACCTCGTCGAGCCCGCCCGTCGCCTCCTTGCGGTAGCGCGCGATGAACGGGACGGTGGCGCCGCCGGCGAAGAGCGCGAGCGTGCGCTCGACCGCCGCGCGGGGGAGGGAAAGCTCCGCAGCCACGGTCGCCGCGAGGTCGGGGGTTCCTTCGGTCGCCACGATGATCAGTTCTACGGCCCGCGGGGCGGCGATGCAATCTCGACGTTCGCGCCGCTGATTCGAGCGAGGGCCCGACGAACGACGTTACGAAACTCATCGCGTGCCCCCACGATGTCGCCTATGATCTGCGGAAGCACCACGCCTGCTGCGAATCCGCGGTCACGGCCTCTGGAGCGAAGGCGGAGCGACGGGCGCACGATTCTGGACCGAAGCTTCGCGAACGATTGCCGTCGTCAAGGCGAGTCACGGGAGGACGTTCATGGCAAAGCTCAACATCAATGGCAGAGTCCGTGACGTGCAGGTGGAGCCCGACACGCCTCTGCTGTGGGCCATCCGCGAGCAGGTCGGGCTGACGGGCACCAAGTACGGCTGTGGCGTCGCGCAATGCGGCGCCTGCTCCGTGCACATCAATGGCGCCCTCAGACGCTCTTGCATCGTCCCGGTCGGCAGCGTGAAGGCCACCGACAAGATCGTCACCATCGAAGGCCTGTCGGGCACCAGTTCGCATCCCGTCCAGAAGGCCTGGGCGGCGCTGGACGTTCCGCAGTGCGGCTACTGCCAGTCCGGGCAGATCATGGCCGCGGCGGCACTGCTGAAGAAGAAATCGAAACCGACCGACCAGGACATCGACGACGCCATGTCCAACATCTGCCGGTGCGGTACCTATCAGCGCATTCGGGCGGCAGTGCACATGGCCGCTGGCAGGGGAGCGTGACATGAAGGCGACCAGCGACCGAGTTGCGAGTCTTTCGCGCCGCCGCTTCATCGTCGGCACGGCAGCCGCCGCCGGCGGCCTGGCCATCGGGATCCGCCTGCCGTCCGGATTCGGGTCGGCCGAGGCAAAGAGCGCGGTGGAGGTCGGCACCGAGGTCCATGCCTGGGTGGTCGTCAAACCGGACGACACCTGCGTGATTCGCATCGCGCGCTCGGAAATGGGGCAAGGCACCCTCACCGGCCTGGCCCAGCTCGTCGCCGAAGAGCTCGAGTGTGATTGGAAGAAAGTGGCCACCGAGTCGATCACGCCGGGCCAGAACCTCGCCCGCAAGCGCATCTGGGGCGAGATGGGGACCGGTGGCAGCCGCGGAATCCGCACCTCGCACGACTATGTCCGCCGCGGCGGCGCGGCCGCGCGCATGATGCTGCTGCAGGCGGCGGCCGACCAGTGGAAGGTGCCGGTCGGCGAGGTGAGCGTGGCCGACGGCGTCATCACGCACGCGGCCTCCGGGCGCAGGACGACCTACGGCAAGGTGGCCGCGGACGCCGCCAAGCTGACGCCGCCGGACCCCAAGAGCATCACGCTCAAGGATCCGAAAGACTGGAAAATCGCCGGCAAGCCGATGAAGCGGCTGGACACGGCCGACAAGCTCGACGGCAGCAAGGTCTATTCGATCGATCTCAAGCTGCCAGGCATGTTGCACGCGGCCATCAAGGCGTGCCCGGTGTTCGGCGGCAAGCTCGCGAGCTACGACGAGGCGAAGATTGCCGGCCGGCCCGGCGTCCGCCGCGTCGTCAAGGTGAACGATTGGACCGTCGCGGTCGTCGCCGATACGTGGTGGCGGGCCAAGTCCGCGCTCGAGGCGCTTCCGATCGTCTGGGACGAAGGCCCCGGCGCATCCCAGTCGAGCGCGATGATTGCCGAGCACCTCAAGGAGGGACTGACGGCGAAAGAGGCGTATGCGTTCCGTAACGATGGCGACGCGCTCACCGCGATCCAGGGCGCCGCGAAGAAAGTGGAAGCGGTCTACAGCACGCCGTTCCTGGCCCACGCGACGATGGAGCCGATGAATTGCACGGTGAAGATCTCGGCGGACCGGGCCGAGTGCTGGGTGCCGACGCAGAACGGCGAGGCTTCGCTGGCCGCTCTGTCCGAACAGTCGGGAGTCCCGTTGGCCAAGTGCGAGGTCTACAAGCACGACCTCGGCGGCGGCTTCGGCCGGCGCGGCGGCAACCAGGACTACGTTCGGCAGGCGGTCGCCATCGCCAAGCAGTTCCCCGACGTGCCGGTCAAGATG
Organism: Methylomirabilia bacterium; assembly: GCA_041492755.1. Lineage (GTDB taxonomy): Bacteria > Methylomirabilota > Methylomirabilia > Rokubacteriales > CSP1-6 > JBGPXN01. The sequence goes on from JBGPXN010000128.1 coordinate 11,928, forward strand.
ATCTGGTCGCGCGAAGAGGACATGGGGCACGACTTTTACCGCCCGATCTCGCAGTGCAAACTGGCCGCGGGCCTCGATGAGAAGGGCAATCTCGTCGGGCTGCACGTTCGCATCTCCGGCCAGTCGATCAACGCGTTCGTGAATCCGGCATTGATCGCCAACGGCAAGGACGCTCGACAGCTCCAGGGATACACGGACAAACCCGGGGACGCGCAGCTCGGCTACACCGTGCCGAATCTGTTGATCGAGTACGCGATGCGCAATACGCACGTGCCGGTCGGCCCCTGGCGTGGCGTCAACACCAACCAGAACGGCGTGTACATGGAATGCTTCATGGAAGAAGTGGCCCGGGCGGCCGGCGCCGACTCGCTCGAGTTCCGCCGTGCCCTCATGAGCAAGCATCCGAAGCATCTCGCCGTCCTCAACGCGGCGGCGGACAGGGGCGACTGGGGCAAGCCCCTGCCGGCCGGCGTGCATCGCGGCATCGCGCACTTCATGGGGTACGGAAGCTACTCGGCCGCCGTGGCCGAGGTCTCGGTGAACGGCGAGGGCAAGGTCAAGGTTCACCGCATGGTGCTGGCGCTCAATTGCGGCCATGCGGTCAATCCCGACCAGATTGCCGCCCAGGTCGAGGGCTCGGTGGCCTATGGTCTGAGCGCCGCGTTCTACGGCGAGTGCACGGTGCAGAACGGGCGCATGACGGAGCTGAACTTCGACCGCTACCGGATCTTGCACCTGGCCGAAATGCCGAAGGTGGAGACGGTGATCGTCCCGTCATACGACTTCTGGGGCGGGGTCGGCGAGCCGACGATCTGCGTGGTGACGCCCGCGGTCCTCAACGCCATCTTCGCCGCGACCGGCAAGCCGGTGCGCAGCCTACCCCTGAAGAACGTCAAGCTCGTGTAGCAGCCCGAACTCGTGGACCACGCGTTCCGCGGCCAGTCCTGTCGCTGCCAGTGTGAGCAGGCGATCGATCCTCTGCTCGCGCTCCTTCGCGGTCGCCTCGGCGCCGTCGATGTTCTGGATAAGGATCCCGATGGCTTCCCTCTGGGCGACGGTCGTCCGCATCAGTCCAGAAGCGCCTTGAACACGCCGTCGGAAGCGTCCCTGTAGAACTCGATGCTCACTTTGGTCC
>JBGPXN010000194.1:0-8659 GCA_041492755.1 Methylomirabilia bacterium
AGCGGGTCCCACGCGGCATGCCAGATGGGATACACGGCGGTGGAGACGGGGAAGTCGGCACCCTTGAGCCCGAGGCGCGCCACGCGTCGCAGCTCGGCGGCGGCGGCCTGCGGGTCATGGTTCGGGAGACACGCCAGACCGACGAAGCGTCGCGGGTCGCTCTTGCAGAAGTCGGCCGCCCAGGTGTTGTAGATCTCGTAGACGACCTGGATCAGCTCCGGATCGCGGAGCCGCATGCCGACGCCGAGGATGCCGTACATGACCTCCGCGTCGATGCCGTCGAGCTCCTGGTCCTTGAGGCGCAACGCGGGCGTGGTCGGGTGCGGGCCGCCTTCGTAGAAGCCGACCTCGAACATCCTCTCGACGTGCTTCGAGTAGCCGCGCTGCACGCGGTCGAAGCCGAAGCCCAGGCCACCGAAGACGCCCAGCTCCTTGCCCTCCGCATGCCACCTGGGGCCCTCCGGAGACTCGCGCACCTGGGGAACCTTGTCCCGCCACTTCGCGGGCGCGTTCTCGACCCAGAGGTTGCCGGGCATCCAGGTCATATCGATGTGGCAGTCGGCGGAAATGATGCGGTAGTCCATCAGCGTGACCTCGTTCGCAGCAGACCGTTCACAGCTCGATCACACTCCACCGCCTGGACCGATTCACCCGCGAGGCGCGACTAGCATACGCCGAGGCAACCCTGCCGGCTGTCCGGACCTTTCCGGTGGATAGGCCCGGCTCGCCGAGCGGCCGGCAAACGAAGACCACTCCCTGGCGCCGTCTTCGAATCGATACACTTCAGACATACTTCCGAAGCGCCACGGGGAGGTGTTACGCTTCATTGCGATGGTGGCCACCAAGCTGCGAATCGTGATATTTCAGGAAGACGAGTGGCTCTGCGCTCACTGCCTCGAGTACGACTTCGCGACGCAGGCAAAGAATCTTGAGGGCCTCCGTTACGACCTCGAGCGCATGATCGTCGGGCACATCGCCGTCAGCCTGGAGAACGGCCTGAAACCATTTCGGAACGCCCGGCGTGCGCCGGAAAAGTATTGGACGATGTTCAGGCGATCCAAGATTTCACTTCCGGAGAAGAGTTTTGGCCTCAACATCAAGAAGCGCGGTGTGAAGATCCCGACGGCTGAAATTCGAGTCGCCCCGCTCGCCGCCTGAGTGAACCCCAGATTCTCCCAGAGGGCCGGTGTCGGAGACGACGATCACAGAGATTCGAGTGTCGCCACGTCCTTCTTGAGATCCTCGACGGAGTAACCAATCACCGGAACACCGTGCTCGCTCATCGCCTGCATGAAGGACCGTCGATCCATGCCGGCAAGTTCCGCTCCCCGGCCAAGACTGACGCAGCCTGACCGCACGCGGTCGATGATCCACAGCAGCCGGAGTTCGCTCGCCAGCTCTCCGGCTGACCGTCCATCGATGTCAGCGGCCTCGGCGGGAAGCTCGACGGCGATCTTCAAACCGGGCTCCGTCTTGCCCATAACACACATGCTACTCCGACACGCGTTTGGATCGCCGGTTTCGAGTACCTTATGGTCATGATCGCGGCCTCGGCGTCGGTCGCGCTCGTGGTATGCATGGCCGGTGATCAATAACAGCGCGCACCGGCGGCGGCCGCCCGGCCCAGCGGCGCGATGGTGAGCCGTCGTCGCGCTCTCCGCCTCGTCGTCATCGCCGCCGTCGCGCTCGTCACCCTCGCGGTGGCCGGGGTGCTCGCCCTGCCCGAGATCGCCCGCCGGGTGGTGGTCTGGCGACTGACCGCGACGACCAACCGCCCGGTCACGCTGTCCGCCCTCGAGCTCAATCTCTTCAAGGGCCGGCTCGCCCTCCGCGGTCTGCGCGTGATGGATCGCGATCAGGGCCCGCTGGCGACGATCGAGCGGCTGGAGGTCCTGTTCAGTCCGCGTGACCTGCTGCGCGGTCACGTGCGAATCACGGACGCCACGCTCCAGGGCCCGGCGGTCCGGATCGTTCGCACCGGCCCGAGCGCGTTCAACGTCTCCGACCTCCTCGTCACGCGCGAGACCAGGGGCGGGAAGCCGCCGGCCATCACCATCGAGAAGTTTGCGCTGCGGGGCGGCGCCATCGCCATCGAGGACCGCACGCTGGCGCCGCCGCGCGCCTGGCGCGTGGAAACGCTCACGCTGGACGCGCGCGACGTGTCGACGCTGCCGGGGGCGCCGCCCGGCGTGGTCACGCTGGGGGCCGTCGCGGCGGGCTCGCCGATCTCGGTGTGGATCACCGGTGTGCGGCTCGCGCCGCCGAGCTTCCACGCGACGGTCATCGCGCGCGAGATCGACGGCTCACTGGCCGCGCTCTACCTGCCCCCGGGCAGCCCGCTGAGCCCGGCCCGGGCAAAGCTCGACGCCTCCGCCACGATCGACCAGGACGCCGTCTCCGGCACCCGGGTCACGCTCGATGCCGTGTTCGGCGGCGTCGAGCTGCGACGTCCCGGGCAAGACAGCGCGTTCCTCACCGCCCCCGCCGTGCGGGTGACCGTGGAGGATCTGCGGGTCCGCCCCGGTGCCGTCGACCTGGCGCGCCTGTCCGTGGACGGCGGCAGCGTGGTGCTGGAAGACACGCGGCTCGGGCCCGTCCGGCGCTGGCAGGCGGACGGCATCGCGCTCGAGGCGCGCAACCTGTCGAGCGCGCGCGACGCGCCGGGCGGGGTGGGCACGCTGCGCGCGGTCGTCGCCGGTTCGCCGGTGTCGGTGTGGGTCGGCAACCTCCGCCTGGCGCCGCTCGAGCTGCACGCCATCGCGATCATCCGCAACGTCGACTTCGCGCTGTTCCGGTTCTACGTGCCGCCCGACGCGCCCGTCCAGCCGGAGCGCGGGGTGGTGAACGCGTCGGTCCGCATCGATTACGACGCCCGACGCGGGACGCGGCTGGCGCTGGACGCGGGGCTGAGCAACGTCGAGCTGCGCCGGGCGGCGCACAGCATGACCGCGCCGGCGATGCGGGTGACCGCCGAGGACGTCGCGTTCGGTGACGGCGCCGTGACGGTCGGCCGCGTCGCCATCGGGAGCGATCGCCTGACGCTCGAGGACCGGACGCGAAGCCCGGCGCGCACGTGGCCGGTCCAGAACCTCGCGCTGGAAGCGAGCCGCCTTTCCAGCCGGCGCGAGGACGTCCAGGGCATCGCCACCGCCCGGGCCACCGTCGCCGGCGCGGCGGTGTCGGCGTTTGTCACGCACGTGCGGCTCGACCCGCTCGAGCTGCGCGCCACCGCGGTTCTCCGCAACCTCGATCTCCCGCTCGTTCAGCTCTATCTGCCCGCGACGGTGCCGGTGCAGCTCGACCGCGGCCTCGTCAACGCCTCGCTTCAGATCGACCACGACGTCGCCGGCGGCACGCGGTTGACCGCTGACGTGACGTTGACCGGCGCGGAAGCGCGCGGCCGCGGCGCGGCCGATGGACTGACGGTGTCGGCGCGATCCCTCCGCGTCGCGCTCGCCGACGCCCGGCGCCACGCGGAGACCCTGGACGTCGGCCGGCTGGAGATCACGACGAGCGCCTCGCTCGCCGATTCGCGCGCGGCGGCCGCGCGCATCGACCTCGAGCGGTTGCGGATCGCCAGCGAGGGTCTCACCTGGCCCATTCGCAACCCCGCCCGCGTCGAGCTGAGCGCGCGCTTCCGCGACGGCGGCGAGGTGGACGCCAACGGCACGGCCATGCTCACGGCGCCGCCGCCGATGATCGCGTGGGCGACCGAGCTGGCCGTGCAGCTCAAGGCGGTGGACGTCGTGCCGGTGGCCGCGTACGTGCCGGCGGCGAGCGGGCTCAGCGGGCGCGTGAGCGCCAACGTCAAGACGAGCATCACCTACGGCGCGTCGCTGACCGCCCGGGTGCAGGGCGACGTCGGCGGCGCCCGGCTCGCGCTCACCGAAGGCGCGCGCACGGTGCTCTCGCTCCGCCGAGTCGACGCCACCGGCCTCGACGTCCTGTGGCCGGAGCGCGTCGCCGTCCGCCAGCTTCGACTGGACCGCCCTCGGGCGCTCGTCGAGCGCGACCGCCAGGGCGCATTCCCGCTGGTCACGCGCTTCGCTCCGCCGCGCTTCGCTCCACCGCCGGCAGGTCCGGCGCTGGCAAGCCCGCCGGCCGCGGCGCGGGAAACGGCACGACGCGCGAGCCCGGCGATCGCGCTCGACGAGGTGGTCGTCGAGCGTGGCCGCCTCGCCTTCGTCGACGCGCGCGACGGGGCGCCCGCCCGCCTCGACGTGTCGCGTATCGACATCACGCTGCGGGACGCGAAGTGGCCCGCGGCGGCGCCCGCCCGGCTTCGGCTCGACGCCGCGCTGCCGGCCGGCGGCACGGTCGGCGTCGAGGGCACCGTCAGCGCCGAGCCCGCCGCGGTGGACGTGAAGCTCGTGCTCACCGGCGCCGATCTCGCGCAGCTCCAGCCGTACCTTCCGTTCCGCGCCGGCGTGCGCGGGCGCGTCGACGCGAACGTCGCGGTCGCCGGCCCGCTCTCCCCGGCGCTTCGGTTGACCGTGCAGGGTGACGCCACGGTCCGAAGCGCCGCGATCTCCGACGGTCAGCGGCCGGTCATCACCGTCGATCAGATCAGCGCCCGGGGAATCGATGCCACGTGGCCCGGCCGCGTCAACCTCGAGCGGCTCCGCGTCCGCCGGTCGTGGGCGCTCATCGAGCGCGACCGCGACGGCCGCTTTCTGTTGCGGACACTCCTGCAGCGCGCGTCGAATGGGCAGGGGCAGTTGGCACCGGGTGTCGAGCGCGCGCCCAGCGCCGCAACGGCAAGCCCCACGTCCCCGCCTCCCGGCGCGCCGGCCCCGACGCTCGAGTTCCGCCTCGGCGAGGCAATCTTCGAGGAGGGCGCGGCGACGATCGTCGACGGGATCACGACGCCGACCGCCCGCTTCGAGATCGCCGGCGCCCGCCTGGCCGTCCAGGACTTCACGTGGCCGGCGCGCGGCCCGGTGAAGCTTCAGCTCGCTTCGCCAATGCCGGGGGGCGGTCGGCTCGACGTGGCAGGCACGCTCACGCTCGAGCCCACCCGGCTGGAGGTGCGCGCCGCGCTGGAGGGCGTTGAGCTGGCGCCGGCCCAGCCCTATCTGCCCATCGAGGGCCGCGTGGCCGGACGGGTCACGGGCGAGCTGATGGTGAAGCTCGCGCTCGACCCGATCGCCGTGCAGGTCACCGGGCAAACGCGGCTGCAAGCGTTCAGGCTGGCCGACGGGGACCGTCCGCTGGTGACCGCGGGACGGCTCGAGGCCGTCGGCATCGACGTCGACTGGCCGCGACGCATCGCGGTCCAGCGCGTGCAGCTCCGCCGGCCGAGTCTCCTCATCGAGCGCGACGCGCGGGGCGAGATGGTCCTTCGCCGCCTCGTCACGCCGCGCTGGAGTGAGTACATGGGGGGCCCCGACATGGCCCCCCATACCCCCCCGTCCCTCGGAAGCGCCCCGGCGAAGCCGGGACGCTCCTCGAACTCCCTCCCAGGCTCTGAGACGGCGCCAGCGCCAAACCCCGCGCGGCCCACGATCGAGATCGGCACGTTCAACCTGGAGCGCGGATCGGGGCGCTTCGTCGACCACACGACGACGCCGCCCTACGCGGAGGAGATCTCTCGCGTCGACGTGACGATCACCGGGCTGACGACCGCGCCCGACCGGCGCGCGCAGTTCACCGGCGACGGGGCCGTCGGAGGTGGAGGCACGTTCAAGGTGCAGGGCGGGGCCGCCGCCGGCGAGCGGCCGAGCGCCGATGTGAAGGTCGACATCCGCGACTACGCCCTTTCCCGCGCCAACCCGTACCTCGAGCGGTTCACGAGCTGGACGGCGACGCGCGGAAGACTGAGCGCGTCCGCCGGCTACACGCTGCTCGGCACCCGGCTCGACGCTCACCACGACGTCGTCGTGCGACGTCTGGAGGTCGAGCTCGCCGGCTCGAGCGACGAGGTGCGGCAGCGTCTGGGACTGCCGCTCGGGTTCCTCGTCTCGGTGCTGAAGGACGCGCGCGGCGAGATCCGCCTCTCCGTTCCCGTCTCCGGCGATCTCGGCACGCGGGAGTTCGACTTCGGGGAAGCCGTCTGGAGCTCGGTCCGCGCGCTTGCCATCCGGTTGATCGCCCTGCCCTTCAGTCGCATCGGCTCGCTCTTCTTCACCGAGGACTCCAAGGTGGACGCCATCACCCTCGAACCCGCCGTGTTCGAGACGGGCACGACTCGGCTCGCCGCCGCCACCGCCGGCCGCCTCGATCGCCTGGCCGCCTTCCTCCGGGACGCCCCGGCGGTGAATCTGCGGCTGGCCCAGATCCCCATCCAGGCCGATCTCGACGCGCTCAAGGGCGAGCGCGTGCGGGCGCGTCTGCGCGGCCTGCCGCGGTCGCCCGACGGCGGCGACGGGCTCGAGGCGGCGCGACGCGAGTACCGCGAGCGGTGGCCGGACCGTCCAGTCCCGGCCACCGTCGAGGGCATCGTCGCCGAGCTGGCGACGGTCGAGCCGGTCCCGGACGATACGGTGAGAAATCTCGGCGCGCGCCGGCTCGAGGTCGTGCGTCAGGAGCTCAGCACGCGCGGCATCGACGCCAAACGCCTGGCGGGATCGCCGCGCCGCGTATCCCTGGTCGAGGCCGCCGGGACGCCGCGCGTCGAGTTCGATCTCCAGCCCTGACGATGCGGCCGAGCCGACCGGCCGAGCCTCCCTCCCCCTGCTTGCTCGACCGGGTAACATCGGGTAGCTCACCGGGAGAGGTATCTATGCGCCTGCGTTTCTGGGGTACACGCGGATCGATCGCCAAGGCCGGTCCGAGCACCGTCCGCTACGGCGGCAACACGTCGTGCGTCGAGGTGCGATCGAAGGCGGGGACGCTCCTGGTCCTGGACTGCGGGACCGGCGCGCACGGTCTCGGACAGGCGCTCGTGGCCGCCCGGACGGCGCCGTACCGCGGCCACATGCTCATCACCCACACCCACTGGGACCACATCCAGGGGTTTCCGTTCTTCGCGCCGCTGTTCGTGAAGGGTGACGAGTGGGACGTCTATGCGCCGCGCGGGCTTCGGGAGTCGCTGCGCGACAGCCTCGCCGGGCAGATGCAGTACACCTATTTCCCGATCAGCCTCGAGCAGTTCGCGGCGACGATCCGGTACCATGACCTCGTGGAAGGCGTCTTCACCATCGGGGACATCCGCGTGACGACGCGGTACTTGAATCATCCGGCGCTCGCGCTCGGTTACCGGCTCGAGGCCGACGGGGCCACGATCGTGTACGCGACGGACCACGAGCCGCACACTCGGGCGCTCGCGGAGGGCGATGCCGGCGATCTCCGGGGCGAGGACCGGCGGCACGTGGAGTTCCTCGCCGACGCGGATCTGATCATCCACGATGCGCAGTACACGGCCGCGGAGTATCCGGCCAAGGTCGGCTGGGGGCACAGCACGCTGGAGTCCGTCGTCGCGGTGGCGGGCGCGGCGGGCGCGCGGCGGCTCGCGCTCTTCCACCACGATCCGCTGCGCGACGACGAGGCGATCGATCGTCTCGTCGCCGACGCTCGCCGCCGGGCGGGCGAGGCAGGCCTGCGCCTCGACGTCTTCGCCGCCGCCGAGGGCCAGACGATCGACGTCGCCCCCACGGCCGGCGCGCGACACCACGCTCAGACGTCTCCCCTCGCCGCCGCGGAGGCAACCGTGCCCGTCGATCTGCTCGCGCGATCCGTATTGGTCGCGCTCGACGACGCGACCATTCGTGAGCGTCTGGCCGAGGTCGTCCGCGCCGACGGCTTGGCGCTGGTGACGGCCGAGAACGGCGACGAGGTCCTGGCCATCGCCCGAAACACCCCGCTGTCGGTGCTGCTGCTCGGCCGCCGGCTCGGCGGCCGTGACGGCCTCGAGATCTGTCGTGAGATTCGCAAGAGCACAGCAGGGTACGCGAAGGAGCTGCCGATCGTCGTCGTGGCCGCGAGCGAGGCCGAGGCTGATCGGACGGCCGGCGCCGAGGTGGGCGTGACCGACTGGCTCGTCGCCCCGGTCTGGGCGGGGTACGCGCGCACCCGGATCCGCGCGTGGGCCCTTCGCCAGGCCTGCCGCTGGATCGCCGCGCCCCTTCCCGTCGACGAGCCCGCGCGGCTGCGCGCGCTCCACGAGGCCGGCATCCTCGACTCGGCGCCGGAAGAGCGGTTCGATCGGATCACGCGGCTGGCCCGGCGCCTGTTCGACGTTCCGGCCTCGCTCATCACGCTCATCGACGCCGAGCGCCAGTGGTTCAAGTCGCGGCCCGGGCTCGAGGTGCAGGAGACGCCCCGCGAGCTGTCGCTGTGCGCGTACGCGATCCACGAGGATCGCCTGATGGTCGTGCCCGACGCGCTGCTCGACCCGCGCTTCGCGGACAACCCGATGGTGACCGGGGAGTCGCGGATGCGGTTCTACGCCGGCCGCCCGTTGCGGATCGACGGACGTCGGGTCGGCACGCTCTGCGTGGTGGATACGCGCCCGCGTGAGCTGCGCGACGACGACCTGCGCGCGCTCGACGATCTCGCCTCCCTGGTGGAAAAAGAGCTCACCACGCGGCCGACCACCTAGCCTGGATTATTCATGAACGCGCACACCGTGATCGACCGGGGGGCACGGGCGGAGATGGGGGGATGGGGTCCGGGTGACCCATTTCCCGCCACGCGAGACGACGCCATCGCCGTATGGAAT
>JBGPXN010000053.1:0-27442 GCA_041492755.1 Methylomirabilia bacterium
ATCCCGATCTCAAGGACAGGTTGCCCACGTGTTACTCACCCGTGCGCCACTAAGACCGCCGGATTATTGCTAACCTGGCGATCCTCGTTCGACTTGCATGTGTTAAGTACGCCGCCAGCGTTCGCTCTGAGCCAGGATCAAACTCGCCATGAAAAAGCGATGAACCTGGTCCTCAAGCTCGAACTTTTCGCTGCTCATTGCTTCACAGTTACTCGGCCGAGCGCAAGGCTCATTAGAACGGATGGTGCTCACACCTCTTCGGTGAGCCGATAGCATATCCAGCTTTCAAAGAGCGCTGCGGTCAGCTTGGAAGGTGACCGGACTTGCTGCTTACTTCTAAACTGTCGCCTCAGGTCTGTCGAGGCAAAAACAAACTATACGGATCGCCCCCCACCATGTCAAGGGTTCGGCGACTTTTCGGCGAGCCCGCTAAGTCCCTGTCCATTTGGCCGATTCGTCGGCCAAGGTCACGACCTGATAACTTTTCTTGCCCCGGCGGAGCACGACGTAGCGCCCATGGAGTACGTCATCCGGCCCGAGCACCGTCGCCGGATCGCGAACTTCCCGGCCGTTGACGTGGATCGCCCCGGTGCTCACGAGCTCGCGCGCCCGGCGCTTAGATTCCGCCAGGGGCGTCCGCGCGACGAGATCCACCAACGCCAAGCCGGGCAGCTCCTGCGGGGTGATCGGCGTGGTCGGGACGCCGCGGAACGCGTCCTGGAGCTGTGACTCCGTGAGGCCCGCGATTTCACCCGAGAACAGCGCGTCAGTGATCCGCTCCGCCTCCGCCAACTTGTCGGCGCCGTGCACCAAGCGCGTAACCTCGCGCGCGAGCACGCGCTGCGCCTCTCGCTTCTCCGGCGCCCGACGCTTCGCCTCCGCGAGCGCCTCGATCTCTTGCGGCGTCAGGAACGTGAACGACTTCAGATAGGTCACCGTGTCCGCATCCGCGGTGTTGAGCCAGTACTGGTACATCTCGTAGGCGGACGTTCGGGCCGGGTCGAGCCACACCGTCCCGCTTTCCGTCTTGCCGAACTTGCTCCCATCGCTCTTCGTGACGAGTGGTAGCGTGATCCCATACGCGCTGGTGCCGTCGACGCGGCGGATCAAGTCGATGCCGGCGGTGATGTTTCCCCATTGATCAGTGCCACCGAGCTGGATCGTGCAGTCGTGACGGCGACGGAGCTCGAGAAAGTCGTAGGCCTGGAGCACCTGATAGGCGAATTCGGTGAACGAGATCCCCGCCTCGGGACGTCCCAACCGCGCGCGCACCGATTCACGCGCAATCATCGCGCCCACGCTGAAATGCTTGCCGATGTCGCGCAGGAATGGAATCACCTCGAGCCGCGACAGCCAGTCGTGGTTGTCGGCGAGGATCGCGGCTGAAGCGCCCGCATCGAAGTCGACGAACCGCGCGGCCTGCCGCTTCAGACGGTCGGCCCAGGTCGCGACGATCTCCGTCGGGTTGAGCTGCCGTTCACCCACCTTGCCGCTGGGGTCTCCGATCAGACCGGTCCCGCCGCCGATGAGCACGATCGGGCGGTGTCCGGCCAGCTGCAACCGCCGGAGCGTGAGCAGGGGCAGGAGACTCCCGATGTGCAAGCTGTCCGCGGTCGGATCGAACCCGACGTAGGCCGTCCGGCGCCCGCTCGCCAGGTAAGCGTCGAGCTCGTCGAGCGCGGAGGCGTCGGCCACGAGGTCTCGCGCGGAGAGATCTCGAAGGAAGGGCGTACGGTACGTCGCGGTCGCGGTGGCCATGAGCGGACATTATCGCACCGCTACGGGCCTCCGCATCACACCGCCATGCCGAGCCCCGCGTCGCCGTTATAATGCTGGAGTATGCCCTTCAGGAGACGGCGCGCACGGGAATCGGACCCCGCGGAGCGCTCAGGGAAGCGGCCAGCGCATCCGTGGCTCCGGCGCTTCCTGATCGTGCTGGGTGTCGTCGGCCTGCTCGTCGGCTCGGCGGTCGCGGTGGCCGCCTTGTGGGCGTTCACGATCCTGCCCCGCTCGCTGCCGCCGGTCACCGCGCTCGAAAGCTTCCAGCCGATCATCGGCTCCAAGATCTTCGACGACAACGACGAGCTGATCACGGAGCTCCACGTGGAGCGTCGGATCTTCGTACCCCTCGCCCAAATCCCCCAATCGCTCCGCAACGCGGTCATCGCGACCGAGGACCGCCGCTTCTACTCCCACTGGGGCGTCGATCCCATCGGGGTTGCCCGTGCCGCCGTACAGAATTACCGGCGCCGCCGGATCAGCGAGGGGGGAAGCACCATCACCCAGCAGCTGACGAAGGTGCTCTTCCTCACGCCCGACCGCAGCATGGAGCGGAAGCTGAAGGAGGCTGTGCTCGCGCTGGAGCTCGAGCGCCGCTATTCGAAAGACCGGATCCTCGAGATGTACCTGAACCAGGTGTACTTCGGGCACGGCGCCTATGGCGTGGAAGCGGCGGCCCGGACGTACTTCGGCAAGTCGGTCTCCGAGCTCAACGTTCGCGAGTCCGCGCTGATCGCCGGCCTGCCGCGCGCGCCGTCCAACTATTCACCGTTCGACCACCCCGATGCGGCCAAGCTCCGCCGCGAGCTCGTTTTCCGGCGCATGGTGGAGTTCGGGGCCCTCAAGGATGCCGACGCGAAGCGGCTGACGCGAACCGACCTCGGCCTCATCCCGGCCGAGCGTCGGCGTACCACCGGGCAATACTTCCTCGACTACGTGCAGCAGACGCTGGAGGCCAAGTACGGGGCCGACCTCGTCTTCAAGGGTGGACTCCGCGTGTACACCACGCTGAACCCGGCGATGCAGCTGCAGGCAGAACGCGCGCTTCGCGAGGGTGTCAAGGCACTCGAGACGCGGACGGCCAACGCCAAGCCCGGAGAGCATCCCGAAGGCGCCATCATCACCATCGAGCCGCAGACCGGTTACGTAAAGGCCATGGTGGGCGGCTACGATTTCTTTCGGAGCGAGTTCAACCGCGCCGTGCAGGCCAAGCGGCAACCCGGCTCCGCGTTCAAGCCGTTCGTCTACATCGCGGCGCTCGAGTCCGGGTTCACCGCGGCCAGCCGCATCGACGACTCGCCGGTGACGTACCCGGTGGGCCGCGCCGGCAACGCCTGGAAGCCCGAGAACTACGACCGCAAGTTTCGCGGCTCCACCACCCTGCAGCAGGCGCTCGAAGAGTCCGTCAACGTCGTCACGGTGAAGCTGCAGGAGCGAATCGGCATCAACCGCACGATCCAGGTCGCCCGCCGGCTCGGAGTGTCGAGCCCGCTCAATCTGAATCTGACGCTCGCGCTCGGAAGCTCCGACCTGACGCTGCTCGAATTGACGTCCGCCTACGGTGTGCTCGCCAACCAGGGCGTGTGGATGGCGCCGAGCACCATCCGTCACGTCACCGACGCGTACGGCAAGCTGCTGGAGGAGCACGTTCCCGAAGGGAAAGACGCGCTGTCGCCCGAACTCGCCTATCTCGCCACTCACATGCTTCGAGGCGTCGTCGAGCGCGGGACCGGACAGGCGGCGAAGGCGCTCGGGCGGCCCGTCGCGGCGAAGACCGGGACAACCAACGATTACTCCAACGCGTGGTTCATCGGCTTCACGCCGCGACTGGCGACCGGGGTATGGGTGGGGTACGACCGCCCGCGCAGCCTCGGGCGTGACGAAACCGGCTCGCGCGTGGCGGTTCCGATCTGGCTCGCCTACATGTCGAAGGTCTTGGGCGATACGCCCAAGGAGGACTTCCCGATTCCCGACCGGGTGGTGCTGCTGCCGGTCGATCTCGACCCGTCGAACGAATGTACACGCGCGGTACTGATGGCGTTCGTTCGGGGAACGGAGCCGGCTATGAACTGTGGGCCGCGACGGCAGCAGCCAGTACCCGTCCCCGGCCTGCCGCCAATCACGCCCGCGCCGGTGGCGCCGCCGGCATCGGCCGGAGCGCCGCCGGCCGGCGCGATGTCGCCACCAGTCGGCACGGCGCCGCCATCTTTGTCCGCCCCGCCGCCGGCCCCACCACGTCCAGGCGTGCGGTCGTCCCGCGATCCGTTCGCCGTGCCCGTGCCCGACTCCCAGCCGAGCACGTTTCCGCGCGTGCTGCCGGGGCCCGCTACGGTCCCGCCTGAACCTTCCGGAGGTCGGCAATCGGCAACAAGAGGTCAGCAATCGCCCTGAGCAGGCCGAGCCGGTTGTCCTGAACGGCGGCGTCCTTGTCCATGACCATGACCGCGTCGAAGAAGTGATCCACGACCGGCCGCAAACCCGCCAGCAGCGTCAGCGCTCTTTCGTAGTCACCGGAGTCGACCGCCGCCCGTACGTCGGGTCCGACCCTCGCCGTTTCTTCGTAGAGCCGGCGCTCGGCGTCGTCGACGAATCGATCGGGCGCGACGGGCGGTAACGTGCGCGGGGGCAGGATGTTGATCGTGCGCTTGAAGGTCACCACCAGCGGCTCCCAGTCGGCGCGCCGCAGCAGCGCCGTCAAGGCCTCCACGCAACGCAAGACGGCGGTCGGGTCGTCGAAGCCACTGGCGACAACCGCGTCGACGACGTCGGCCCGATAGCCGCGGCCCACGAGGATCGTCGCGAGCCGGCCGCGGAAGAACTCCACGACGCGCTCGCGCACCCGCTCGGCCGGCTCCGTGAGCTTGGGGGCCAGGAGATCCAACGCCCGCTGGACGGCGGCGTCGAGTGACAGGCGCAGTTGCTCGCCGAACGCCAGGGCGATCTGAATCACCCCCTGCGCTTGTCGGCGGAGGGCGTAGGGATCCTGCGAGCCCGACGGGACGAGCCCGACGCCGATGATGCCCACGATCGTATCGAGCTTGTCGGCAATCGACAGGAGCGCGCCTTCGAGCGAGCCCGGTGGCTCGTCGTCGGCGAACCGTGGCCGGTAGTGCTCGTGGATCGCGCGCGACACGGCGGCGGGCTCGCCGTCGTGCCGGCTGTACGTGGCGCCCACCACGCCCTGCAGCTCCGGAAACTCGCGGACCATGCCCGAGGCGAGGTCGCACTTGCACAGCAGCGCGGCCCGTCGAAGCTCGGCGCCCTGCACGGTCGGCGCCATGACCGCGAGGTAGTCCACGAGCACCACGAGCCGGTCGGTCTTCTCCTTCAGCGTCCCCAGCCGCTCCTGGAAGATCATGCTCTGCAGCAACGGTAGACGGTCTTCCAGCCGGACCTTCCGGTCCTCGTCGAAGTAGAACTTCGCGTCGGCGAGACGCGCCTTCACGACCCGCTCGTAGCCGCGCCGGACGTTGGCCGAATCGATGCCCGGCATGTTCGAGACGCCGATGAACGCCGCCGTCAGCGTGTCCGACTTCACGTCGTGCAGGACGAACGACTTCTGGTGGTATCGGATCGGCGTTTCGATGACCTCGGGCGGCAGACCGAGGTACTCGTCGGGGAACGTGCCGACGACAGCGGCAGCACTCTCGACCAGGTGAACGACCGTTTCCAGGGTCGCGGGATCGATGAGGGCCCGATGGCCAAGCGCTTTGGCCGCCGCCTCGACCTTCTCACGAACATCCTGACGACGTTTGTCCACGTCGACGCCGACGCCCGCCGCCTCCAGCCGCTCGACGTACTCCTTGGGGTGCCGGAGGGACAGCGGCTGCGGATGCAAGAAACGATGCCCGTACGTCACGCGCCCGGCGGCCACCCCGGCGAACGTCACGGGCAGGATCTCGCCATCCAGCAACGCGACCAGCCAGCGCACGGGACGGGAGAACCTGAATTCTCCGTCGCCCCACCGCATCTGCCTTTCGAACGGGAGCGACGCGACGGCGGCGGTGAGCAGATCAGGGAGCAGCTCGGCCGCCGACCGCCCCGGTTCCTCCTTGTCGACGGCGACGTACTCACCGCGATCGGTGTCGATCGTCCGCAGCTGATCCAGCGCGACGCCCTGCGACCGTGCAAACCCTTCGGCGGCCTTCGTCGGCTTGCCCGCCGCGTCGAACGCGCCCTTCCTGGGCGGTCCCGTCACCGTCGTGCGCCGGGCTTGCTGCCGCTCGGCGAGGCCGGTCACCAGCAGGGCGAGCCGGCGCGGCGTCGAGTAGACCTCCAGCGCTTCGAATCCAAGCCGCGCGTCGGCGAGCGCGCGCGCAGCGTGTTCCCGCAACGCAGGCAGGACCGTGGGCAGCTCGGACGGCGGCAGCTCTTCCGTGCCGAGTTCGAACAGCAACGCGTGGCTCACGCCCGGGCTCCGGCGGCCGCGAGCAGCGGAAAGCCCAGCGCCTCGCGTTGCTGGAGGTAGCGCTCGGCCACCTGGCGCGCAAGGCCGCGCAACCGTCCAAGATAGGACGCTCGCTCGGTGACGCTCACCGCGCCCCGCGCGTCCAGCACGTTGAAGACGTGGGAGCACTTGAGCACGTAGTCGTAGGCGGGGCGGACGAGCCCGCGACCGAGGAGGCGGCGGGCCTCCTCTTCGTACATCCGGAAGAGCTGCAGATGCGTGTCCCGATCGGCCGCCTCGAAGTTGAACTTCGAGAACTCGATCTCATCCTGGTGGTGGACGTGGCCGTACGTCACGCCGGGCGCCCACACCAGGTCGTACACCGACTCGACGTTCTGGAGATACGTCGTGATCCGCTCCAGGCCGTACGTGATCTCCGCCGATACCGGCTTGAGGTCGATCCCGCCCGCCTGCTGGAGATACGTGAACTGCGACACCTCCTGACCGTCGAGCCACACCTCCCAGCCGAGACCCCACGCCCCGAGGCTTGGGGACTCCCAGTCGTCCTCCACGAAGCGAATGTCGTGCTGGAGGGGGTCGATGCCCAGCGCTTCGAGGCTCTTCAAGTAGAGCTCCTGCACGTCCGGCGGCGAGGGCTTCAGGATGACCTGGAACTGATAATAGTGCTGCAGGCGGTTCGGGTTCTCGCCGTAGCGCCCGTCGGTCGGCCGCCGCGACGGCTCGACGTACGCCACCCGCCAGGGCTCGGGTCCGAGCACGCGAAGGAACGTCGCGGGGTGCATCGTGCCCGCGCCCTTCTCGAGGTCGTACGGCTGCTCGATCAGGCAGCCGTGCCCGGCCCAGTAGCGCTGCAGGGTGAGGATGACGTCCTGGAAAGTCATGGCGCGTTCCCCGGCAAGGCCGACAGGCGCTCCACCTCGCGCACGAAGCGCGTCGTGCGCGGCGGATGCCCGATCAAATGCGTGACGTGGGCGTCCAGGATCGCCCGGAGCTCCGACTCCGCGTGACCGAAGGGCGCGGCAATCGCTTCCGTCCACGCCATCCCGCGCAGCCGGCGGAGCGCGTCGACGGTACTGGCGCCGACGTCCACGACGTCGACGCCGCGCGCACAGCTCGCGCACACGAGCCCGCCACCCTCCAGATCGATGGCGACACGGCCGGGCTGGGAGCTCCGGCGCCGCCCACAGCCCATGCAGACGTCGATGCGCAACCGGTGCCCGAGCGCGTCGATGCTGCGAAAGCCGAAGACGAGCGCGAGGCGGCGCGGCGCGTGTCCGGCCTCGATGCCGGCCAGCGCGCGGACCACGAGCCCGTAGAGCACGGGACTGGGGTCACGCTCGGCGGTGAGACGGGTCAAACACTCGGCGATCCAGGCCGCCTGGCCGAGGCGCTCCAGATCGTCGCGAGCCCGCGCGAAGGGCCGCACGATGTCGAAGTGGTCCACCTGCACGAGCTCGCTCCGTCCGTTGTCGAAGAACACGAGCTCGCCCAGCGTCAGCAGCTCGAGCGCGCCCCCGAAGCGGGAGCGCAGGCGGCGCGCGCCCTTGGCGACGCCGCGCACCTTTCCGCAGTGACGGCTGAAGAACGTGACGACGCGGTCGCTCTCCCCCAGCGGGAAGCTCCCGAGCACGACGGCGGACGTCCTGGTGACGGCCATGGGTCAGGAGGTCAGCCGGAACCCGAACTCGCGCAGCGCGCGCTCGTCCTTCCGCCAGTCGCGCCGGACCTGGACGGTCAGGCCGAGGAACACGGAGATCCCGAAGAACGTTTCGAGCTCGTGCCGGGCCGCGGTCCCGATCTTCTTGAGCATCGAGCCGCCGCGGCCGATGAGAATGCCCTTCTGCGAGTCACGCTCGACGAACACGGTCGCCCGGATGTCGAGCCGCTGAGGCTGCCGCCGCTCCGTGAGCTCCTCCACCCGCACCGCCACCGCGTACGGCACCTCTTCGTGGGTGTGGAGGAACACCTTCTCCCGGACCACCTCCGCCACGTAGAGCGTCTCGGGCTGGTCGGTGGTGACGTCCGTCGGAAAGAACGCGGGATGCTCCGGCATCGCCGCGGCGATGAGGCCCAGCAGCCGGTCGCAGTTCGTCCCGTCGAGGGCGGAGACGGGCAACAGCTCGCGAAACTCGTGGGCCTGCCGCCAGCCGTCGAGGAGCGGGAGAATCCGCGATCGGGGGCGGACGACGTCGACCTTGTTCACGAGGCAAAACGCGGGGCAGCCGGCGGCGCGGAGCAGCTCGAGCGCCATCGCATCCGGCTCGGGCCGGCCGGTCGCATCCACCACCAGGCAAGCGAGATCGACGCCCTCGAGCGCGCGCTCCGCGGTCTTGCGCATGAAGTCGCCGAGCTTGCCGCCGCCGGGGTGCAGTCCCGGCGTGTCGACGAACACGATCTGGACGCCGGGGACGTTGCGGATGCCGGTGATACGGTTGCGCGTCGTCTGCGGACGCGGCGACACGATGGCCAGCTTCTCGCCCACGAGCCGGTTGAGCAAGGTGGACTTGCCCGAGTTGGGGCGGCCGATCAGCGCGACGAAGCCGGCGCGCATCATCGGTGCAACAGTCCCCTCCACAACCGTCCGGGAAGCGGCCCGCCGTCCGCGAGGATGTCCCGCTCCCGCGCGTGCATGAGCGCCGCCTCGGCCGGATCGCGGTCGTCGTACCCGACGAGGTGCAGGATGCCGTGGGTCACGAGCAGGTCCAGCTCGAGCGCGGTCGGAACGCCGACCCGGCGGGCCTGGCGCTCGGCGGTCGGGGCGGAAATCACCACCTGTCCCACGACTCCCCCTGCCGCCTCCGCCATCTCCAGCGGAAACGCGAGCACGTCGGTACGGCGCGCGACCCCTCGGAAGCTCCGATTCAGCGTCCGAATTTCGGCATCGTCGACGATGGCGATGTCCACCACCCCCGCGGGCCGGCCCAGCGCCGTAAGCGCGCGCTCAGCCGCGCGCGCCAAACGCCGTGGCGACACCCGGACCGCGCGCTGGCGATCGTCGACGGCGGCGGCCACTACACGGAGCCGGAGGAAGCCTCGGAAACTCGCGGGGCGGCGTGGGCGTCGTAGGCACGGATGATCGAGGACACCAGCCGATGCCGGACGACGTCCTGGTCGTCGAAGTACACGAAGCGGACGTCGGCGACATCTTTGAGGATCTTCTGGACTTCGATGAGACCCGAGCCGCGGGACGCGGGCAGGTCGACCTGCGTGACGTCCCCCGTGATGACCATCTTGGAGTTGAACCCCAGGCGCGTGAGGAACATCTTCATCTGCTCGCTGGTGCTGTTCTGCGCCTCGTCCAGGATGATGAAGGAGTCGTTGAGCGTCCGGCCACGCATGTAGGCCAATGGCGCGATCTCGATGGCGCCCTTCTCGGTCAGGCTCGCCACTTTCTCCGCCTCCAGCATGTCGTAGAGCGCATCGTAGAGCGGTCTCAGATAAGGATGCACCTTCTCGTAGAGATCGCCGGGCAGGAAGCCGAGGCGCTCGCCCGCTTCGACGGCGGGTCGGGTCAGCACGATCCGCGCGACCTCCCGCCTCATGAGCGCGTTCACCGCCATCGCGACGGCCAGGAACGACTTGCCGGTGCCGGCCGGGCCGATGGCGAAGACCATGTCACAGTTCCGGATGGCGTCCACGTACCGCTTCTGACCGAGGGTCTTGGGCGCGATCCACTTCTTGCGCGACGGGACCGGGATGGCGTCGGCGAACACCGACTTGAGATCGGCCGCCTCGTCGTCGGACAGCATCCGGAGCGCGGCCCGAACCTCGCCCGCGCGCAGGGGCGCGCCGGCACGCACGAGCTCCGCGAGCTGCACGAGCGCCCGCTCTCCCTTCCGGACCTGGTCCTCCGGCCCCTCGAGGAGCACGTCGTGCCCGCGCGCGACGATGCGGATGTCGAGCTCGGATTCGAGGGTACGAAGGTGATCGTCGTTGCGTCCGAGGAGGTGGCCGAGATCGACGTCCGGCGCCAGCGAGATGCGGCGGGTGATGGTCGCGGCTTCGCTCACCCTTGGTTTTTCCCCTCAAAGTCTACCACGGTGATTCCGAGCTCCCGGAGCTGGGCCGGCGATGCCGGCGCCGGCGCTTCGGTCATGGGATCGACCCCTTTCTGCGTCTTGGGGAAGGCGATGACCTCGCGAATGGAATCGTGTCCGGCCAGTACCGCGACGAGGCGGTCGAGCCCGAACGCGATGCCGCCCATGGGCGGCGCGCCGAACTCGAGCGCGTCGAGCAGGAAACCGAACTTCGCCCGCGCCTCGTCCTTGCCCAGACCGAGGAGCTCGAACACTTTCTGCTGGACCGCCTGCTGGTGGATGCGGATGCTGCCGCCCGCGATCTCCTGGCCGTTGAGCACGAGATCGTAGGCCTGGGCCAGCGCGGCGCCGGGCTGTTCGTCGAGGCGGCCGGCGTCCTCCTCGCGCGGCGCCGTGAACGGATGGTGCATCGCCTGCCAGCGCCCCTCGTCCTCGCTCCACTCGAACATCGGGAAGTCGACGACCCAGAGCACGGCGTAACGGTCGGCCGGGATCATCCCGTAGCGCTGGGCGAGGTCCACCCTGAACCGCCCGAGGATGGTCGCGGCCGCAATTCGCGCGTCGCCGACGAGGAGCAGGAGATCGCCGGCGCCCGCTCCCGTCGCCGCCAGCAGCGCTGGGCGGATCGGCTCCAGGAATCGCGCGACCGGCGATTGCAGCCCATCCTCCGTCACCTTGACCCACACGAGGCCTTTCGCGCCCCACGTCTTGGCGGTGGCGACGAGGTCGTCGGCTTCCTTGCGGCTGAGCCCGCCGGCGCCGGGCACTCGTAGCGCCTTGACCACGCCCCCGCCCGCCACGACGTCCGCAAAGCCACGGAATTCGCCGCCGCGGAACAGATCGGTCACGTCGGCCAGCTCCATTCCGAACCGGAGGTCCGGCTTGTCGGAGCCGAACCGGTCCATGGCTTCCGCCCAGGTCAGCCGCGCGAACGGCCGCGGCAGCTCCCGGCCGTGGATCCGCTGCAACATCTCCGCGACCATGCCCTCCATCAAGGGCAGGAACTCGTCACGGGGCAGGAACGACGTCTCGACGTCGATCTGGGTGAACTCGGGCTGGCGGTCCTTGCGAAGATCCTCGTCGCGGAAGCAGCGCACGATCTGGAAGTAGCGCTCGAAGCCGGCAACCATCAGCAGCTGCTTGAAGAGCTGCGGCGACTGGGCGAGCGCGTAGAAGCTGCCGCGATTGAGCCGGCTCGGCACGAGGAAGTCCCGCGCGCCCTCAGGGGTGGTCCGGATGAGGAACGGCGTCTCCACCTCGAGAAACCCGTGCCGGTGCAGGTAGTCGCGAGAGGCCCGGTACACGGCGTCCCGGATGGCGAAGTTGCGGTACATGGCCGGGCGTCTGAGATCCAGATAGCGGTACTGCAGCCGCGTGAGCTCGTCAACCTCGACGTCGTCCTCGATGGCGAACGGCAAGGGCCGGGCCTCGTTGAGGATCTTGACGGCCTCCACCTGGACTTCGATCTCGCCGGTGGCGAGCCGGGCGTTCTCGGTGCCGGCCGGTCGCCGCTCCACGGTGCCCTGGACGGCGAGCACGAACTCGCTCCGAATCGTCTCCGCCAGTGTGTGCGCCGCCGCACTCGTGGCCGGATTGAACACGCACTGGGTCAGCCCGGTCCGATCGCGCACGTCGACGAAGACCAGGCCGCCGTGGTCACGGCGCTTGTGGGCCCAGCCCATCAGCGTGACGCCGCGACCGGCGTCCGCGGCGCGCAGCTCGCCACACCCATGCGAGCGCCGCCAGTCTCCGAGCACCTCGCTCATTCGGCTATAAGTTGGGGGGCCCCGACATGGCCCGCCAAACCCCCCACTCGGCGCGCCCCGGCGAAGCCGGGGCCCCCCTCGATACCCCCCAGCGCTCGGCGCGCCCCGGCGAAGCCGGGGCGCTTCTTGACATGGCGATACTGCGACAGGCTTTCCCCGTCGTGACGCATTCGAACGATCCTACCGACGGCTCCGGTTTGCATCCGCTACGCCTCGGACTTCGCGCTGGGAGCGCGCTTGCCCCGAAGTTCGCTGGTGACGTCGACGCACTGGCCCGCCGCGTCGTAGAGCGTTCCCGCGCCGAAGTCCTGTTGCGCGAGCTCGTAAATCTGCTTGCCCAGACTCTTCTTCGGGTCGCGCGGCTCGATGACGACGATCTCGCCTCGGCTTCGGCGCTCCCGCGCCTCCTCGAGCGCGCGCTCGAGCTGCGGCGTGCCCGCCTCGACCAGAACGACCGTCTTGTCGCTGGTGTCGAGAGCCGCCCCGGCTCGCTCCTCGAGCAGTGAGGCGATGCGCTCGAACCCGATCGAGAATCCGCAGGCGGGGACCGGCCGGCCGAGGAAGCGGCCCACCATGTCGTCGTACCGGCCTCCGCCGGCGACCGACGATGAATGGCCCGCGTACGAAATCTCGAAGATCTGCCCCGTGTAGTAGCCCATGCCGCGGACGAGAGTCGGATCGAACCGGATCTGATATCGATGCCCGGCGTCCGTCTGGACGGCCTCGATGACCTCTGTCAACGCCCGGACTACCGTCTCGTCCACCCGCAGGTCACCCCAACGCGCCTGCCCGTCGGCGTTCTCCGCCTTCGTCTTCAGCCGCTCCAGCAACCAGAACAGCTTGTCGATCGACCCGGCGCTATGCCCCTGCTCACTCAATTCCTTCTGGACCCCGGCGTCCCCGATCCTGTCCGCCTTGTCCAGCGAGATCAGAACGCTGGCGCTGGCGTGGTCGGGAAAGCCGGACGCGCGGGTCAGGGCGGTGAGTATTCTCCGATCGTTGATCCGGATGACGAGATCGGACAGGTCGAGCGCCAGCAGCGCATCGGCGGTGGCGCGGATCAATTCGACCTCCGCCAGGTGGGAGGCGAGGCCGATGACGTCGATGTCGCACTGGGTGAACTGCCGGTAGCGACCCTTTTGGGGCCGCTCGGCGCGCCACACCGGCCCGATCTGGATGGCCCTCAGCGGGTTGGGAAGCTTCCCGTGGTTGTTCGCGTAGTACCGGACGAGCGGAACCGTGAGGTCGAATCGCAGCCCGAGGTCGGCGAGGTCTTCGACGCGGGCGCTCTCGAGCTTCTCGCCACGCTTGAGGACCTTGAAGATCAGCTTCTCGTTTTCGCCCCCGTCACTCCGAGTCAGGATCGACAGGCTCTCGAGCGCCGGCGTCTCGATCCGCACGAACCCGTAGCGGCGATACACGGACAGGATCTTCTCGGTGGCGGATTCCCGGATCCGCACCTGCTGCGGGAGCAAGTCCCGCATCCCGCTGGGGGGAGCGCTGCCCGGCCGTTCGCGCGTCATGGGTCTCCATTTGACCACGACACCGAAGCGTCATGCTGCGGACCAAGGCGAGGGTCGCTGCCGGACACGATCATGCCGCGATCACGGAAGGCGGGCGGACTCGAGGACGGCGCCGCTCCTACTCGGGCAGCGTCATGATGATCTGGGTGTCGCCGAGGTCTTTCAGGAGGCCGCTTCGCTTCAGCACGGCCGCCACGAGGGACGGACCTCCTTCGCCCGGCACGACCCCGAGGCCGGTCACCACGCCTTCGAAGCCGGACGACACCACCTGCATGCGGTAGCCGGCCGGCCCGCGGAAGATGACCGCCAACCGGCCCGCCTCCTCCTCGTTGATCGGCACGATGATCTCCTGGATCCCGTCGCCGTCCAGGTCGGCTGCGACCGGGTTGGGCTCCATCTTGAAGAACTTATCGACGATCGTCTGGAGCATGGGGATCTGGAGTTGAGCGCTCGCCAGGCCCCCCCCCACGACGGTCTGAGACCTCCACATGTCCTGCGTGCCGGCGCTGATGTGCAGACGATTGTACTCGTCCACGAAGGCAAGAACCCGAGCGTTGTTCTTGCCCGCCGTGTTGGACATCGTCGCGCCGGTGAGCCGCAGATTGTCGGGGACCAACATCCGCCCCGAGGCCACGAGATCCTTGTTCTTGAGCACGTAGCGAGTGCCGGCGCCCTTGACGAAGAACGTCTGGCCGTTCTGGGGATGGCCGAGCAGTGTCCGGTTCACGCCGTCGCCCTGCTCGTCCAGCGCGAGGAGCAGCAGCGGGATGTCGTCGGCGAGGACGACGGCCTTTCCCTCGCGTGTGCCCAGAACGTACGACAGCATTCCGACCTTGTAGTCCTGGCGGTTCACGACGACGTCGAGGATCCCGTCACCGTCCAGGTCGGCGAGCTGGACGTTGAGGATCTTTCCGACCATGGCCTTGGAGAACGTCCACTCTGGCGCGAGCGTCAGCCCATTCAACCGGTAGAGGAAGACCTTCTGGCCGTCGGTCAGGGCGATACGGGGAACCTTGTCAGCCGGCGCCACCCCCACGTCCATGGAGATGACCGGAAACGGGAAGGTGGCCAGCGCGCGGAGCGGGATGGACGCGGCCCCGGCCGAATAGCGGTTCGGCTCCCAGTCACCCGACAGCAGGCGGGAGAGGAGCGACCGGCGCTCCACCTTCACCTCGCCAGGTGCGTTGTTCGACGAGAACTGCTGATCGGGCCGCCGGACGGACGCGGGCACGAAGAGCGAGGTCTGTAACAAGGGAGCGTCCACGGAGGCCGAAAACAGCCGGACGTCCATGTACGGCTTGCCCTGGACCGTCGTGAAATGCACGCCGAGCAGCTGGGGCAAACTGAACTTCTGCGCAGCCTGCCGGACCCCCTGCCCCTTCATGAAGTCCTCGGCCTCGATGCGCTCTTGCGCGAGCCACGCCACGACCTGATCGCCGAAGGCGACCTGGAAGCGCCCTGTCCGCTCGAGTTCCTGCACGAGCTCGTACGTTGCCGCCTCGACCTGCTTCGGTCGCGAGGCCGCCAGCGATACCAGCGTCAGACGCACCTTGCCGGCGGTCACGCGCGCCTTGTCGCCAGGCTGGGGCGGTGGACCATCCACGAGCCTGGCCACCGAATAGTTCTCGAACACTTCGGTGACAACCAGGCGCCCGAGAGTGTCCTCCGTTCGGCCCAGGAGCTTCTTGGTGGTCGGATGATAGAGCTCGCGACCGGCGCGGAACGCCACCAGATCAACGCCAACCTGGACGCCTTCGCTCCGCCCGCTGGCGAGAATGACGCGCGGCCCCGCAATCTCGGCCACGTCCGTTTGAATGAGGGGAAACAGCGCGGCGACCTGCTCGGCGAGGAGCTTGAAGGACAGGGACGATTGGGCCGGCTGCGGCGGTGACTGGGCGACCGCCCCCGCGGACCATATGAAGCCGAAGAGCACGACAAGCGCGAGCAACCGTTGGGCGCCCAGGTATCGCCGTGTCTGCATCGAAGGGACTATACCACCCCGAGAAAGCAACGAGGGCATGGGGTTGCCCCCATGCCCTCGCGCGTGCGTGAGATCGACCTTAGAAGGTCAACCGGACGCGTGCGGCCGTCTTGTAGATGTCGTCCGCCGAGCACGCGGGGCTACCCGTGCTCTCGCGGTCGCGGCAACCGCCACCGGCCGTACGGGCGTGGCTCAGCGCCTCACCCGTGAACATGTAGGCACCGATGAGGTCGAACGCCACGTTCGGAGCGAACCGGTAGGTCAGACCGGCGTTGAGTTCCGTACCAAGATACGACTCCTCGTCACGCCGTCCGCGGGTGCGCGGCGACGTGATGCCAGCGGCCGACAGCACGCCGGACGTGTCCACGTCCTCGTCCGTCCACTGGAAGTTCACGAGACCCTTCACCGTGAGGGCCGGCGTGAGAGCGTAGTCGGCGGCGAAGGCCAGGAAGATGCGCCCGTACTTGTCATAGCTCGGCGCGTTGCGCAGGCCGACACCGCTGGCGCCACCCAGGAACGGGTTGTTGTAGTCGATACCCGACGTGTTGATCTCCGACCAACCAGCCATGTAGCCAAAGCCGCCGTTGACGGCGGGCTGGTAGTAGCCGATGTCCGAGCCGTTCTGGACCTGATGCTCGGCCGCCATACCGGGCGTGTACATGAAGCGCGTCTCGAGGAGCAGCGGGCCGGTGCGGAAGCCGGCAATCACGTCGAAGATCCAGGCCGAGATATCGACTTCGTCGCGGCGCTGGCCGTTGACCGTCACCGGACGGATTTCCTGCTCACCGAACTGATAGAGGAACGTCGGCTGGAGCGAGAACGGCCCGCTCGTCCAACGCACGTCGCCGCCGAGCGTGTGGCGGGTGGTTCTCAGGCCGCTGGCGGTGGTGTTCAGCACCTCGAGCCCTGAGGGGCTCGCTGCGGTGCCGCACTGGTTGACGTTGAACCCGTTCTTCGGGTGAATACCGAGGTTGGCGGTGCCGCAGTTGCCGCCGTCGTAGTCGTTGTAGACGTACGTCGGCTTGATGGTGAGGCCCTTGAACACGTCCAACTCGACGCTGGCGAGAATCGCGTAGCTGTCGAACTGGTTCGGCGCGCTCACCCGGTCGACCGCCTCACCGACCTGCACGAAGGTCAGGGTGGACCGCAGATTGGGCGCCCAGGTCGTCTCGAACGTCGCGCCCGGGAAGTCACCGGCGAAGACGATGCCGTTCTTGTACTCGTGACCACGACCCGGCTGGGCACCAAACCGACCGATGGTCGGGACGGGGATGAACGGCATGATAGAGCCGGGACCCGTGACCGGGGTCTCCAGGTACAGCCACTTCGTCTCGACCGCGCCCGACACGTCGGTGTCGAGGTCGAAGTTGGAGCTGGTACCCGCCGACGTGAACCGGTTGTCACGCGCCGAGGACCCACCGGCGCCGCTGGTCACCTGGCCGGCACCGTTGGTGAAGTCCAGCTCGACGGCCCACACACCCTTGGTCTTGCCCACTTCACCGGTGAGGGTGAAGACGCCGCGCTCGCGGCTGTACCAGGCTTGGTCCCTGCCGCCGTCAGTGACGTCGAGACCGGACACGTTCTTGTGGATGCTCGTGACGAAGTCGACGAGACCGTTGATCGTCACCTTCGGAGCGGGCGCCTGAGCCATGGCCGGTGGCGCCAGCATTCCGAGGGCGGCGATCGCAGCGAGGATGATGACGACCTTCCTCATTTACGCCTCCTCAAATGTGGTGGTGAACTGCCTAGCAACCGATACCGACAGGGGTCCAGCACCAACACCTGCACACACCGGACAGCGCTGCCTTTGTACCGTGCCGGCGAGCGTAAGGTCAAGTCAAAACTACCCTCAACGGCCGTCCCCGCCCAGGGTGAGAAGCCGTTCGGCGGCGGCCCGGCCGAAGGGGGAATCCGGGCTCAGATCGCGGGCCAGACGGAAAACCCGCTGCGCCTCCTCGTTGCGGCCTTCGGCGGCGAAGAGGAGCCCCAAGTGGTAGTACGGCGCCTGGAGTCGGGGCTCCAGGCTGAGGGCGAACCGAAGCGCCTCCTCCGCGTCGCGGTACCGCTTAAGGTGAAAGAGCGCCAAGCCCATGTTCTGGTGGGCGAGGTGCGGGACCGTGAGGGTCGGCAGTCTCAGGGCCTTGCGATACGCTCCGACCGCCTCCTCCCACCGCGACAGCTCGGAGTACGCCGTGCCGACGTGGAAGTGGAAATCGCCATAGACGGCCTCGATCTCGGCGGCTTTTTGAAACCGCTCGAGCGCCATCTCGGGCCGCCCGACCTGGAGCAGCAAGAGACCGAGCACGTCCTGATAGATCGCCACGCTCCCGTCGAGCGAGATCGCCTCTTGCAAGGCGCTGTACGCGTCGGCCATTTCACGGCTGTTGAAGTGACCGACACCACGGTCGTAGACGGCGCGGGCCTGTAAGCGCTGAACGTCCATGGGGTCGGGCTTCGACGATACGCATCCGCTCGTGACGAGAAGGGCGAGAAGGCCGCCCGCAAGGGCCAGTTGTCTTGACACCTTCATGCCCCCCATGTAGCCTTCCCCTTGGTGCCGACGTATGAGTACCAGTGCTCGGGATGCAATCGCACCTTCGAGGTGCGGCAACGGATCACCGCCGAACCGCTGACGCAATGCGAGGTCTGCGGCGGCGCGGTGAAGCGCCTTCTTTCCTCCGCGCCGTTCATCCTGAAGGGAAAGGGATGGTACGTCACCGACTATCCCTCGGAAGCCCGCAAGAAGGCGCTCGCTTCCGAGAAGACCGGCGGCGACACGAAGGACGGCTCATCCGGCGAGAAGTCTAGCACTACGTCGACCGCCGAGACGTCGTCTTCCTCGTCCTCGTCGTCGCCTTCCTCCTCCTCGACGTCTTCGAGCTCGTCGTCGACGACGCCCCCCGCTTCGAAGCCCTCGACGTCGGACTGAAATCATCGGGGGCCCCGACATGGCCCCCGATACCCTCAACGCTCGGAGCGCCCCGG
The DNA here is from genome assembly GCA_041492755.1 of Methylomirabilia bacterium. Lineage (GTDB taxonomy): Bacteria > Methylomirabilota > Methylomirabilia > Rokubacteriales > CSP1-6 > JBGPXN01. The sequence goes on from JBGPXN010000053.1 coordinate 18,480, forward strand.
CGAAGCCGGAGCGCTCCTCGAATTCCTTCACAGCCTCTGAGCTCGACCGCGGGTCCCCGCCCCGCTCCGAGCGTGGCGGCGGCGCTCCCCTCCCGCACCACGACTTCGACGCGGTTCCGTGATCCAACGAGCGCACCCGCGGACCGTGGCGGCAGATCCCCGTAGGTCTCCACGAGCGGCAGGCGGCGCCGGCCGATCCGCACGCTCAGCGGGCGTCCCAATCGCGTCGTCGACTCGCCGTCGATGCACGTGATGAGGTTGCCGAACCGATCGACGTGCACGACGGTCCCGTGCACCGAGCGCGGCGTCGATCGCGGTCTGGGCCAGGGCAGGCGCACCGGATCCGTCACCGCGGGCCCGAAGCGCTCGGGCGGCACGCCCAGCACGAGATGCGCGGCCGCGGGCGCGAACACGTCGCGGCCGTGGAACGTTCGGCTCACCTCGGCCCGGCGATAGGCCCCGGCCGCCAGCGCGAAGGCCCGCCACCCGTTGGCGGCAAGCAGCGGCGTGAAGACGCCGTTATCCGGACCCACGAAGAGCTGGCCGGCGGCGGCGACGACGAGACCACGGCGCGCGGTACCGACACCGGGATCGACGACGGCGACGTGCACGGTCCCGGGCGGGAAGGCCGCGGCGACCGCTTCGAGCACGAGGGCGCCCTCCATGACGTCGTGGGGTGCGATCTCGTGCGTCACGTCCACCAGCCGGACGGCCGGGGCGAGGCCGAGCATCACGCCCTTCATCTCGGCGACGTAGCCGTCACGCGTACCGAAATCGGTCGTGAGGGTGATGGTCGCGGACACGGCCGCGGCCGTTCAGCGGTCGCGGTCGACGACGAAGTCGGCGATGAGGGACAGCACCTCGCGCTCTTCGGAGGACGGAAACGCCTCGAGGTCACGCTTGGCGGCTTGCGCATACGCGGTCGCTCGCTCCCGCGCGTACTCCACGCCGTCGTGCTTCAGCACGAGCTGGCGGATCTCCTCCACTTCGGCCGGCGCCAACGTGCGCCGCCGGAGCAGGTGCTTCACCCGCTCTCCGGTGGCCTCGCCCGCCCGCTCGAGCATGGCGATCAGCGGCAACGTGCGCTTGCCTTCGCGGAGATCGCTGCCGATGGCCTTGCCGAAGCGGTCCTGATCCGCGCTGAAGTCGAGCGTGTCGTCGGACATCTGGAAAGCGACGCCGATGTCCTCACCGTAGCGGGTGAGCGCGTCCACCTTCGCCGGCGCCACGTCCCCCACCAGCGCCCCGATCCGGCAGCAGGCCGAGATGAACGAGGCGGTTTTCTGCGTGATGATCTTGAGGTAATCGGTCTCCGTCGTCACCCCGCTGCGCTTGCGCTCGAGCTGGAAGACTTCCGCTTCGGTCATGGACACCGTGGAGCGCGCGAGCGTCTCCATCACGGCGCGGTCGTTGTCGCGCACGAGCAGGGCGAAGGACGTCGAGTAGAGGTGATCGCCCACGAGCACGGAGGCGTCGTCGCCCCACTGCGCGTTGGCCGAGGGTCGCCCGCGCCGCAGCGGCGCCTGGTCGACCACGTCGTCGTGGATCAGCGTGGCCGTGTGGAGCAGCTCCACCACGCACGCGAGCCGGATCGAGCGCGGGCCGCGGTAGCCGGCCAGGCGGGCGGAGAGGAGCAGCAGCATCGGCCGCAGCCGCTTGCCGCCGGCCCCGGCGATGTAGCCGCCCATCTCCCGGATGAGCGCCACCGGAGAGTCGAGCTGGCGGCGGATCTCCTCCTCGACGGCGACGAGATCGTCCCCGACGAGCACGGCCACGCGCTCCTTGAGTACCTGTTCGAGAGCCGGAGTCGGCACGCGCAGGCCAGGCTACTTGAGGACGACGCGGTCCTTGACCTGGATCTGCGCGTTCGGCGAGACGGTCTGGATCTCGGCGACCGAAAACTTCTCGCGGGTCTCGGTGATGCGGGCCGTCGCGACTTCTTCGTCCAGCTCGCCCAGGACCTCGCCGGTGACGGGGTGCAGGATGGGAATCCGGTCCCGTCGCACGCTCACAAGGCTTCCCGGGCGAAGCCCGTCACCCCCGTTGAGGTCGATGACGATGCGGGTGGTGTCGACGTACACCACGTAACCGCGCTTGGGCAGCTCGGGCGCCGGCGTCGTGACGACCGTCGTGGCGGCCACCACCGGCTTCGACAACCGTGCCGTCGCGGGCGCGGCCGACGGGCGACCGTTGCCGTCGGCCGCGAGCGGCGCCTGGTATGGAACGCCCTGCCGAGGGCTGATCTTTCCCCCACCGGGGGGCGTGCCGTACTTCGCCACGATCTCGGGCGGGGCGATGATCGACTTCTGACCGCGGACGAGCGTCTTGAGCGTGGTGGGAACCTTGTCCTCTTCCACCCAGATGTACTCGGGCTCGCTCGGCACGTCGCCGAACCGTGGATTCTGGATCAGCAGCCAGCGCGTCTCGGCCGCTTTCAGCGTCACCGAGGGGTCGCCCTGCACCGGCAGGCCAACGATCTCGCGCACCTGCGTGCACCCGCTGGCGAGGAGGACGAGCAGCATGGCGAGCCCGACGACGGCCCGGATCAACATGCCGGCATACCATAGCACATGATCACTCCTCGCCCCGGGGCTCCCACGGGAAGCGCTGCTCCTCGCTTCCGCCCGGCGGAAGCAGCGGTTGGCGTCGCGAAAACAGGGGCGTGCCCGTGATCGCGGAGATCCACGTCGCGTCCAGGTAGACCACGCCGCGCCGCTCGACCAGGATCGGCACGAGCCAGCCGGTGACTTCCAGCCGTTGCGCCACGGCCGCGGCGCGCGCGGGCCGCGCGAGCAGCTCCTCCACCCGCATCGCACCCTCGCTGAAGACGTCCGCCACCGCCAGCGGGTCGGCGACCTGGAAGCGCTTCGAGCGCTCGAGGACGCTGGCGATGAGGAAGGGCACGCGACGAACGTCGGTCTTGCTGGCGGTGAGGTCCAGCACGGGGGTGATGGCGATGCGGATCCGCGCGCGCGTGATGCGCGCGCCGTCGGACGGCTGCGGGCGCGGCGCGTCGGCCCGGGGGACGTACGTGGCCTCGGAGAACTGCGGGTAGACGCGACGGATCTGCGCATAGCCGAGTGGCTCCTCGAAGCGACCGAGGGGGCGACCCGTGAGGGGATGCAGGAACGAATCACCCTTCCGGAACAGCCCGAGCTCCTGGCCAACCTGCGCGCCGGCCAGCTCGCCCACGTCGAGGAAGACCGCGTTGCCTTCCAGCGAGACGACCGTCGCTTCGATGGGCTGGGCCGCCTTGATGAAGTCATTCGCCATGAGACCGAACGTCGCGCCCACGCGATCGGCGAAGGCGGCGGCAGCCGGCCGCGCCGGCACGGCGGCGGCGGCAAGGAACACGGCGAGGAGTGCCGTGAAGCGGCGGCGCTTCAAAACGTCACCGAGGGCTGGTGCACTCCGAACACCTGCCGGAACCTCCCGCAGATCTCGCCGAGCGTGACCGACGCCTGGACGGCGTCGACCAGCACCGGCAGGAGGTTCTGTCGGCCCCGCGCCGCCGCGGTGAGCGCGTCCAGGGCGCGGGCGGCCCGGTCGCGGTCGCGGGCGGCCTTGAAGCGGGCCAGCCGCTCGGCCAGGACCTCGCCCACCGAGGACTCAACCTGGAAGAGCTGCGCGGGCGGCGCGTCCTCGGTCGCGAACTCGTTGACGCCGACCACGATGCGCGCTTTCTCCTCCACCTCGCGCTGGTAGGCGAAGGCGGCGTCCTGGATCTCCCGTTGCATGAACGGGATGGCGGCCACCGAGCCGCCGAGGTCGTCGATCTTCTGGATGTAGGCGGTCGCCGCCTCTTCGATGTCGGCGGTGAGCCGCTCCAGGGCGAACGCGCCCCCGAACGGATCGACGACGTCGGCCACGCCCGACTCGTAGGCGAGCACCTGTTGCGTACGAAGGGCGGTTCGCACCGAGCGCTCGGTCGGCAGCGCCAGCGCCTCGTCCATCGAGTTGGTGTGCAGGGACTGGCATCCACCGAGCACCGCCGCCAACGCCTGCACGGTGACCCGGACGATGTTGTTCTCGGGCTGCTGGGCGGTGAGCATGCTCCCCGCGGTCTGGGCGTGAAAGCGCAGCGCGAGCGAGCGGGGATCGCGCGCGTGGAAGCGCTCGCGCATGATGCGGCCCCACAACCGCCGCGCGGCCCGGAACTTCGCCACTTCCTCGAGCAGGTTGTTGTGCGCGTTGAAGAAGAACGAGAGCTGCGGCGCGAACTCGTCGACGCCGAGCCCGGCCTCGAGCGCGGCCGTCACGTAGGCGACGGCGTTGGCCAGCGTGAACGCGACCTCCTGTACGGCCGTACTGCCCGCCTCCCGCATGTGGTAACCGGAGATGGAGATGGTGTTCCAGCGCGGGACCCTGTCCTTGCAGTAGGCGAACGTGTCGGTGATCAGCCGCATCGACGGCCCCGGCGGAAACACGTAGGTGCCGCGCGCGATGTACTCCTTGAGGATGTCGTTCTGCACCGTGCCGGCCAGCCGCTCGGCGCCGACGCCCTGGCGCGCCGCGACCGCCACGTAGAGCGCCAACAGAATGGGTGCCGTGGAGTTGATGGTCATCGAGGTGGAGACGCGGTCCAGGGGGATACCTTCGAAGAGGTCGGTCATGTCGTCGATACAGGCGATGGAGACGCCGACCTTGCCGACTTCACCGTGGGCGATCGGCGCGTCGGGGTCGTGCCCCATCTGCGTCGGCAGATCGAACGCGACCGAGAGCCCCGTTTGCCCCTGGTCGAGCAGGAAGCGGTAGCGCTTGTTGGTCTCGGCGGCGGAGCCAAAGCCGGCGTACTGGCGCATCGTCCACAAGCGGCCGCGATACATCGTCGGATGGATCCCGCGGGTGAACGGGAACTGCCCGGGCGCGCCCAGCTCCCCCCCCGGCCCCGCGGGCACGTCGGCGGGACCGAAGACCGCCGGCACCGGGGCGCCCCACGAGGTGCGCGGCGCCGCCCGATCGCTCCCCTCGCTCACAGGGGAATGTTCCCGTGCTTGCGCGGCGGATTGCTGTCGCGCTTGCCGTGCAGCATGTCGAGCGCGGCGGCCAGCCGCGGGCGCGTGTCCCGGGGCTGGATGACTTCGTCCACGTAGCCGCGCTCGGCCGCCACGTACGGGTTCGCGAACTTCTCGCGGTACTCGCGAGTGCGTTCCTCCTTGAACGCCGCCGCGTCGGGCGCCTGCTGCATCTCGCGCCGGTACAGAATGTTCACCGCGCCGTCGGGCCCCATCACGGCGATCTCGGCGGTGGGATAGGCGAAGTTCGCGTCGCCCCGGATGTGCTTGGACGACATGACGCAGTACGCGCCGCCGTAGGCCTTGCGCGTGATCACGGTGAGCTTGGGCACCGTCGCCTCGCAGAAGGCGTAGAGAAGCTTGGCCCCGTGCTTGATGATGCCGCCGAACTCCTGCGCGGTACCGGGCAGGAAGCCGGGGACGTCTTCGAAGGTCACCAGCGGGATGTTGAAGCAGTCGCAGAAGCGCACGAACCGCGCCGCCTTCACGGAGGCGTTGATGTCCAGGCAGCCGGCCAGATGCGCGGGCTGGTTGGCGACGATCCCCACCGACCGCCCGCCGATCCGGCCGAATCCGATGACGATGTTGGGCGCGAAGCCCGCCTGCACCTCGAAGAAGTAGCGATCGTCGAGCACCGCCCGGATAATCTCCGTCATGTCGTAGGGCTTGTTCGGCTGCTCGGGCACGAGGGTCTGGAGCGCTTCGTCACGGCGGTCGACGGGATCCTGCGTCGGCCAGCGCGGCGGGTCTTCCATGTTGTTCTGCGGCACGAACGTCAGCAGCTCACGGATGAGGGCCAGGCATTCCTCCTCGCCGTCGGCCGCGAAGTGCGCGACGCCCGAGGTCGTGCTATGAGTGCCGGCTCCGCCGAGCTCCTCGGCGGTGACCGCCTCGTGGGTGACCGTCCGGATGACGTCGGGGCCGGTGACGAACATGTTCGAGGTGCTCTTGACCATGAACACGAAGTCGGTGATGGCCGGCGAATAGACCGCGCCGCCCGCGCACGGTCCCATGATGGCGGAAATCTGGGGCACCACGCCCGACGCGAGCGTATTGCGCAGGAAGATGTCGGCGTAGCCGGCGAGCGAGACGACGCCTTCCTGGATGCGGGCCCCGCCGGAGTCGTTGAGGCCGATGATGGGCGCCCCGGTCTTCATGGCCAGGTCCATCACCTTGCAGATCTTCCGCGCGTACGCCTCGGAGAGCGAGCCACCAAACACCGTGAAGTCCTGCGCGAACACGAACACGCGGCGACCGTGGATGCGTCCGGAGCCGGTGACGACGCCGTCGCCCAGGAACTTCTGCTGCTCCATGCCGAAGTCGTGAATCTGGTGAACGACGAACTTGTCGACTTCCATGAACGAGCCGGCGTCGAGCAGCAGGTCCAGGCGCTCGCGGGCGGTCTTCTTGCCGGCCGTGTGCTGGCGGCGGATGCGCTCGGCGCCGCCGCCCGATTCGGCGTGGGCGTGACGTCCGGCCAGCTCCTCGAACCGGTCTTGCAGCGACATGCTCACCTCGGCTGGACGGCGGTCGGGGACGTCCGTGATTCGCGTAAACAGGTTCGCAGATTATAAATCCTATGCTTACCAAGTCAATGGAATTATTGACTTTCGGCGCGATCGCTCACCATAATCCCTCCCCATGCACTGGGCGCTCCAGCTCGTGATTGCCATCGCCGTCGTCGCGCTCGCCGCGGCCGCGGTGGCGCTGCTGCTCGCCGCCCGCCGCGCGGCCATTCGCGCCGAGCGCGTCCTCGGACTCATCGAGCGCGACCTGGCCCCGCTCGCCGCCGAGGCGCAAGGGCTGACGGCCGACCTGCGCCGGCTCAGCCATCAGCTTCAAGACGAGCTGAGCCGGGTGAGCCTGCTCACCATCCGGGCCGCGGAGATCGGGGACGGAATCGGGCGTATCGTGTCCTTCGTGGCGGGGTTGACGCGAGTGGGTCAGCTCGTGGGGATCGCGGCCGGGCTGAAGACGGGGCTGGACGTGTTCCTGCAACGGCTCCGCAGGCAGAGAGGAGACACCCATGGCTAGCGACAAGAACGACGCAACCGGCTATCTCGGCTGGTTTCTCTTCGGGGCCGCGCTGGGCGCGGCGGCCGCGCTTCTCACGACGCCGCGCACCGGCCGCGAGACCCGCGACCTCCTCGCCGAGCGCGGCAGCGACGTCGCCCGGCGCGCGCAGGAATTCGCGCAGGGCCGGCCCGCCAACTGGCTCGACAAGAGCCGCGAGCTCTTCGAGGAGCAGACGCAGCGGCTGGTGAGCGCGGTGGAGGCGGGGCGGGACGCGATGAAGGAAGAGATCCGCAAGTGGTCGCCGCCCAGTGGCTGAGCACGGGCACGGCCTCCCCGGCGCGCGATCCCGACTTCCACTACGCCGAGATCCTTACCCCGTCAGCGCCGCCGCTCTCGTAGATCAGGATCGTGTATTTCATCGGCTCTCCTCCATCATGGAATCGAGGCGCGGGGCGTCCCCGTCCTCGGTCCTATGACGCGCGAGCGTCCCCCGTTTCGACGCCAGCGGCTGGTCGGTCAGCGCCGGGCGGGCGCGAGCGCGGACAGCACGGTCATGGCGCGGTCGAGGGATGGGCCGCGGGGGGCGAAGTTGGCCTCGAGGAAGAGCCACGTCGGTGTCGGCACCGGCGGGAACGGGTTCTTGGGCGCCAGCGCATAGAACAGCCGCTGGAACACCCACAGCGAGTGATACCCCAGCCGCTCCGCCTCCTGCGCGACGTACACGACGTTCTCCGGCGTCGCCCAAGCCCCCGCCGTCGGCAGCGAAAATCCCAGCTTCACGCGGCCTCTACGACCCCGCGAACACAGCCCGCAGGCCGATCAAAAGGGGCCAGATGCAAGGCGGCGACGAGCGACGACCGAGACGTGGCCCGGCCACGTCGCAGGGAGGAGCGAGGAGCCAACGCCGCAGATGGTCCCTTTTCATCGGCCTGCGCGATGATCCAAGCGGGTGCCGAGGACGTGGTCCGCGATCAGGTTCCGCATCATCTCGAGCGTCCCGCCGCCGATGGCGAACATGCGAGCGTCGCGGACCATGCGCTCGAGCGGCAGGCTGCGGCCGTAGCCGGCGGCGCCATGGATCTGAAGCGCCTGGCTGGTGACCTCCTGGGCCATCTCCGCCGCGAAGGTCTTGGCTTTCGCCGCCTGCAGCTGGTCCGGGAAGCCGGCGCCCGCGGACGCCGCGGCGCGGTGGATGAGCAGGCGCGCGGCGTCCAGCTTCACCGCCATGTCGGCGAGCTTCCAGCGGATGCCCTGGAAGTCGCCGATCGGCCGCCCGAACTGATGCCGCTCGGCGGCGTAGGCGAGCGCGTGCTCGTACGCGCCCTGGGCCAGCCCGAGGGCGACCGTGGCGGCGCCGAGGCGCTGCCCGTTGTAGGCGCGCATCAGGCGCTTGAAGCCCTCGCCGGGGGCGACGAGCAGGTTCTCCCGCGGAACGAGGCAGCCGTCGAAGTGCAGCTCGCCTTCCGGGATTCCGCGCAGACCCATCATGTATTCACGGCGCCCGAGGGTGAAGCCCGGCGTGTCACGCTCGACGAGCACGCCGCCGATCCCTTCGGCGCCCGGTCGATGGCCGAAGCGCGCGAACACGAGATACAGCCGTGACGTCCCCGCCCCCGTGATGTAGCGCTTGTGCCCGAAGAGCCGCAAGCCCGCGCCGGTCTCCTCGACACGGGTCTCGAGGTCGGTGGCGGCCGACCCCGCGGCCGGCTCGGTGATGGCGATCGCCGGCTTCTCGCCTTCCAGCACCCAGGGAAAGTAGCGACGCTGCTGGGCGGCGGTGCCGTAGGCGGCGAGCGCGCCGACCACGCCGAGGTTGCCTTCCACCACGATGCGCGCGGTCACCCCGCACGCGCGGGCGATCTGCTCGATCACGAGCACGACGTCGATCACGGGCCGGCCGCCGCCCCCCTGCTCGGCCGGAATCGTCATGCC
>JBGPXN010000159.1:0-10592 GCA_041492755.1 Methylomirabilia bacterium
TGAGGACAAGGAACTTGGTATCGAACTTCTCCTTCAGCTCGCGCTGCCACTGGAAGGCGAGGTTCGCGGGGCAGACGATCAGGATGCGCTCGGCGAGGCCGCGCAGCTCGAGCTCTCGGATGAGCAGGCCCGCCATGATGGTCTTGCCCGCGCCGGCGGCGTCGGCCAGCAGGAAGCGCACGCGCGCGAGCTTGAGCAGGTGGTCGTAGACCGCCTCGAGCTGGTGCGGTAACGGGTCCACGCGCGAGATCGAAAGCCCGAAGTAGGGATCGAACTCGTAGGCGATGCCGAGCGCGTAGGCCTGGAGACCAAGCCGCAACAGGCGGCCGTCGCCGCCGAAAGAGTGCTCCGCGTCGAGGACGGTGAGGCGCTCGAGATCGGCCGCGGTCAGCGTGACCTTGCGGAACCGCTCGGACTGCGTCCCCACCAGACCGACCACCCAGCTCACCGGGCCGTTGGCCAGCACGGTCTCGACTCGCATGGGCTCGTTGAAGAGGGAGCCAGTGAGGATCTGGCCCGGGCTGACGGGAGGCAAGCGAGTCATCGGAAGCGCGTCCGCTGGACTGCGTTGTTCTGCGGCCCGAGTGCGCTACGGTGCGGCCTTCTGGACCAGCTTCCCATCTCTGATGTCGTAGGCCTTGAAGACCGAGACGCTTCCCTCAATCAGCTCGTGAAGGTTCTTGATGGCCTTCAGCGCTGCAGCCTCTCCGCTGCCTTCCCACCTTCATCCGTAATCAGACCAACCCGCGCCAGAAAGCGTGCGATGGCGCTCACCTCCACGTACTCAAGCTGGTCCAGGGCTGCTCCGCTGGGCACCTGAACGCCCGCGCCAACGGCAACTCGGAGGGCTGATCGCAAGGCATCCTTCAGAATCCGCTCACCGACAATGCCACACATTGCCACGCAAGCGTAGAAGTGCGCGTGGACGTACGTCTCACGAGCCTCCGCCAGGAGGTTGGTGTACTCACCCGGCGGATGAACGACCACGGGTGGGAGCCGAGGGCCTGCTCGACCGCCTGGGCTCCGAGCTGGGCCTCGCGCCGGCGGCGGCCTGAGCCCCCGCGCCGGAGGCGCGCCCTCAGTCGCCGCCGCGCGGCGTCACCGCGGGACGCCGGCGCCTTCGATGCAGGCTTCGCACACGGTGCCCCGAACGTCGCGCGCAAGGTGCGCCGCCCGCAACCGCTGAAAAGGCTCGCTGTTCCAGGCCTCCAGGAAGCGGACGCGGGAGAGGTCGCCCATCGTGAACGTCTCGGACGGATCCCAGCAACATGCGCTCAGCCGTCCGTCAGAGGTGATGTGGGCCTGGGTGAACAGCGACCAGCACGGCAGCGGCTCGCGTTGGCGTCCAATCCGGCCGACGGCACCGCGGGCCGCCGGCGGCCCGTCGGTGGAGCCGCCGGCGTGACCGTGAAGCGGTAGGAGATAGGACTCGTCAACGTACGGGGCCAGCACTCGCAGCACCGGCTCCATCCGCGCCTCAGAAGCAGCTGAAGTCGCAGCGGGACGTCAGCTCTATCTTCACCGCCGCTGGGGCCGGCACGATCGGGGTCAGGCGCTCGGGCGCGAGCCCGGTGATCGCGTCGATGCGCTCGGTAATCCCCATCGCTTCCTCCTCAGCCGCGGATGCGGTCGGGACTCCACGGCGGATCGAAGGTGAGCGTGACGTCGACGCCGGTCACGCCGGGCACGCGCCCGACGGCCTCGCGGACCCACGCGGGCATCACGTCGTGGATTGAGCAACCCGGCGCGGTCAGCGTCATCGTGACGGCGACGCGACCGCCCGTGACCTCGATGTCGTAGACGAGACCGAGATCCACGATCGACATTCCCAGCTCGGGATCGAACACGGTGCACAGCGCGGCGGTCACCTCCGCGAGGGAGATCGGCGCCGTCACGGCCTCGGCGCCGCCGCTGATCGCGGGGACGGGTCGCCGCGGGCCGGGCTCGTAGGCGCACCCGGGATCCTCCGCGAGCGGATCGCCGGTGAGGGCCCACGCGCGCGCCCGGCTGCCGCCGCAGGCGTGACGGTGCTCGCACAGACCACAGCGCCCGCCGAGGCGGTCGGGATCGCGCAGCGCCCGGAACAGCCGGTGCTCGCGGTACACGTCCACGAGATCGTCGTCGCGGACGTTTCCCGCCGGCCAGGGCAGGAAGCCGCTCGGGCAGATGGTGCCGCGGTGGTCAACGAACAGGAAGCCATTCCCGTCGGTCACCGCGCGGCCCGCCCGTCCGATCCGATCGGCGCGAGGGGCGGCGCGACCGACGTCGTCGCCCCGTCGCCGCGCCGCCCGCACCCGGTGATACTGCGGAGCCTCCGTGGTCTTGATCCCGAACGGCACCCGGTCCGCGAGGGTGGCCACCCATTCGAGGACGACCTCGACGTCGGCGGCCGCGAGCGCCTCCACCGCGCGGCCGCGCCCGATCGGGATCAGGAAGAAGAGCGCCCACAGGACGACCCCGAAGGCCTCGACCTGCTCGGCCAGCGCGGGCAGCTCGGCGAGCGTCGTGCGGCACACGGTGCTGTTGATCTGCAGCGGGATGCCGAGCATGCGCGCGCGCTCGATGATGCGCAGCGTGTGACGGTGAGAGCCGCGCACGCCCCGGAAGTCGTCGTGGACCTCGGCGCTCGCCCCGTCGAGGCTCACGGCGAGCCGGGCCAGCCCCGCGTCGCGGAGCACCCGCAGCCGCGGCTCGGTGACCGCCGCCGTGCCACTGGGAGTCAGCGACACCTGCAGCCCGCGCGCGGTGCCGTACTCCACCAGCGTTTCGATGTCCGGCCGCCGGAGCGGATCGCCGCCCGTGAGGACGAGCAACGGCGGCGGATCGCCGAAAGCTCGGACCCCGTCGACCAGGGCGCGGCCCTCGTCCGTCGTCAGCTCGCCGGGATCGCGCCACGGGATGGCCTCCGCGCGGCAGTGCACGCACGCGAGCGCGCAGGCCCGGGTCGTCTCCCAGACGACGATGAAGGGCGCGCGCGCGAAGCTCGACGCGATCACGACGCCCGCTCCACCGCGACCGCCGCCCGGGCGCGCGCGAGCGGACACGCCATCCGATGGTGGAGCACGCGCGCGAGGGTGGCGGCGAACGCGAGGGCGCCCGCGGCGACGAAGAATCCCGCCATGCGGATCCACGCGGGCTCGCCGGCGAGCGCGGCCGCGGCGAGCGCGGCGACGCCGGTGAGCAGCAGGGCATACGTCGACGCCTCCGCGCGCGACGACGGGAGCTGCGCGAGCGTGGGCACGGGCGCGCGGCCCACGCGCGGGGCGTACACGGACTGCCACACGAGGAAGGGAACGATCTTCAGGAGCATCCCGACGATCGTGAGCGAGAGCCAGCCGCCGAGCACGGTGACCATGTAGGCGAGCGCCGGCCGCGGCCCGGCGAGGAGGCCGGTGGCAACGCCGAGGCCGAGCGCCGTCGCGGGCACCAGGAACGCGCTGCCGGTGATCACGAAGCGAAGCCCCCAGTCGAGCGCGGGCCGCTTCCGGCCGCCGATCATCTCGAGGACCCACACGCGGTGAACGTCCAGCGGGGCAGATCGCGCAGGCGGCGCCCGACGTTGACGACGTGCGCGAGAACACCCAGGGCGATCAGCGCCGCGCTCCAGGCGAGTCCCGGCCACTGCGCGATGAAGAAGTGGCCGACCATGCCGACCGCGCCCGCCACGAACGCAAGGAACTGCCAGCGCGCCAGCCGCTCGCTCCAGAGGGGCCGTTCCAGCACGATGGGCACGATCTGGTAGCTCGCGCCCATGATGGTGAGCGTGATCCAGCCGAGCGTGACCGTGTGCGCCAGCGCGAGCACGTGCGGATGGTAGTAGTGACCGCTCAGCGCCTCGGCGAGCCACGGCACGGCCACCGCGGCGGCGACGAAGGCGATCACCGCCGTGACCAGGTATCGCAGCGGCAGCCCCACAGGCGTGCGCCGCGCGGCGGGCGCCCCGGGCGCGGTCACGCGCGCGCTCCCGCCGGCGGCGCGCAGATCCGGATGCGCACGAGGCCGGGCGCCGGCTCCTCGGTCTCGTGCGTGAAGCCGCGCTCGTCGAGCTGCGGGTAGAGAAAGAGCGGGCGCCGGTCGTGCAGGACGGTCAGCTCCCCGCCGGGCGGCAGCGCGGACAAACGCTCGAGCACTCTCACCATCGGCTGCGGCGGCTCGAGGCCGCGGACGTCCAGCGTGGGCACGGCACGCGGCTCCGCGCGTCGGGCCGGCGTGACGACCCCGGCGGCCCCGCGATAGAACCAGGCCGACCAGTCCTCGGCGGCGTGGCGCTCCGTCCAGTGCGCGAAGCCGCGCCGGCCCAGCACGTCGTAGAGCGGGATCGGCTCGAACGGCGCCCGCAGCACCAGCACCTCGCCCTCGCCGAATCGCTTGACCGCGGCCATGATCCGGGCGAACGGCTCGAGGCCGCGGGCGATGTCCTCCCGCACGTCGAGCGTGACGACGCGCGATGGCGGCACCTCCGCGAGCGCCGGCGGCTTCTCCGCCGGCACGAACCCGCTGCTTTCACTGGCGCCGCGGGCACGGGGGGCCATCGCCGCCGGGCCGGCGACCGCGGCGTCCGGCTCGCCCGCCGCGCGACGGAGCGCGGCGACCAGCGCGTCGGGCTCGATGCCGGCGATGCGGGCGGCCTGGGCCACGGTCACCCGCGGCGCCATGACCTTCCTGAGGAGCCGGTTGCGCAGATGCTTGAAATGCGGATGCGCGCGGACCAGCGCCTCCAGCGCCTCCGGGTGCTCCTCGAGGAGCCGCGCCACCGTGACGTCCGCGGAGATCACATCGACGCCGCCTTCGCGGCGATGGCGGCGTCGAGCGCGTCGATCAGCTCGGCCGGATCGACACCGGCGGTGGCCGCCGCCTCGGCCAGGGTCAGATGCGCGCCACAGCAATGGTTGATCTCCAGCCGCTGCAGCACCGGCAGCGCGTGCGGCCACCGCTGCATGACCTCGCTGACCGGCGTGGCCGGCGTGACGGCAGCGCCGCCGGCGGTCCTGGTGATCTCGACCCGCCAGACCTCCGGCCCTTGCTCGAGATAGCGCCAGCCGAACGTGGTGGGCCGCTCGAAGGCGAACTGGTACCGGAGCGGCCTGGGATCGTGGTCGTTCACGAGCACGAACGCGGCGCCGGGCGCCAGGGCATCGAACGTCTCGAAGATCTTCGGGTGCCGGAACCGGGGCGCGAGATCGCGGACGTCGAGCACGGGGGACGACACGTGACCGGAGCAGGAGCAGGTCTCAGCCATCGCCATTCCTCCCACGCCCGAGGATACGGACGGCGCGCGTCCGGCCGTATGACGCCCGTCATAGGGCCTGGTGGACGAGCGCGGGCCACGCCGGCCCGCGAGTTCTCGAGCGAGCGCGCTGCGAACGGCGGCACCAGCGAGCGGCGGCACGCGGCCTACGGGCGCCGGGCGACGACGCGATGCGCGAAGCGGAGCCAGGCTCGCGCGGTCATTCCTCCACGCCCTCGGCGAGCATCCGCAGTGCGGCGACGTCCTCGAGCACCAGCCGGCGCCCGTCGTCGGACACCAGCCCGTCCTTGATCCAGCGGCTCACGACGCGAATCGTGGTCTCCACCGTCGTGCCCGTCATGTCGGCAAGACTCTGCCGCGTCAGATGGAAGGGCAGCGCGGCGCCGTCGGCGGCGCGCACGCCCTCACGCTCGACGAGGCGGAGCAGCGCGGCGGCGAGCCGCGCCTCCACGGGATCGACGGCGAGCGACTTCACGGAGTCATGGGCGGCGCGCAGCCGCCGGCCCATCAGGAGCGCCATCTCGCGAATGACCGACGGGTAGCGATCGGCCAGCGCACGCACCGCGTCGCCGGGAAGCTTGAGGACGACGCTGGTCTCGGACGCCTGGGCCGACGCCGGGTACGGGCGCTGCTCGATCACCGCGACGCCGCCGAAGACCTCGCCGGGGCCGAGCAGCTCGAGCACGACGTCGCGGCCCGCACGACCGTGCCGGACGATGCGGACGCGGCCCGACTTCACCACGCACAGCCAGTGCGCGGGATCGCCTTCCATGAAGACGTAGTCGCGCGCCCGGATCCGCTCCTCACGCGCCCTCGTGCCCAGCGCATCGACCTCGCGAGCGGGGAGCCCGGCGAACACCGGGTTGGCGCGAAGAAACGCACTCGCTACGGGCGCTGCCATGCGGGCTCGATCGTATCATCAGCGTGCCACGCCGTCCCCGGGGCGCGGGCGCACGCGCGGGGTGGGGCGCCTGCGCCGGGGCGCGCTGCTGTTGTCCGCTCGGAGAGCCGGAAGGGGAATCGCCGGAGTCCTGAACACGCCCCGCGGCCCGCGCGCGGTTCACGCGCGGGCACGGCGTCGACGCCGCGTTGACCGGCACCGCGCGTCGGTGCGATGCTGCGGCGATGTTTCCGCAGCGTCCCGCGGAGGAGCGATGACCCACGACTTCGATCGCATCGTCGAGCGGCGCGGCACCGACTCCAACAAGTGGCACAAGTTCGGGCCGGACGTGCTGCCGCTGTGGGTGGCCGACATGGACTTCCCCTCGCCCGAGCCCGTCATCGAGGCGCTGCGCGCGCGCGTCGAGCACGGCGTGTTCGGCTACCTGCGCGAGGGCTGGCCCGAGCTGGTCGAGGTGTTCACCGCGCACTGCCGCAAACGCTATGGCTGGGAGGTGCCGCCGGAGGCGATCATCCTCATGCCCGGCGTGAGCCCCGGCAACAACGTCGCCGCCCGCGTGCTGTGCTCGCGCGGCGACGGGCTCGTCATCCTGACGCCGATCTATCCGCCCATCCTCCGCATTCCCGGGAACCTGGGGCTGGACGCGCGGCTCGCCGAGCTGGCGCGCCGTGCCGACGGCCGCTACGAGATCGACCCGGCCGCGTTCGAGCGCGTGATCACGCCGCGAACGCGCGCGTTCCTCCTCTGCAATCCGCACAACCCGGTGGGCCGCGTCTACACGCGCGCGGAGCTCGGGCGGCTCGCCGAGATCTGTCTGCGGCGGAGGCTGGCCATCATCGCCGACGAGGTCCACTGCGACCTCGTGTACTCCGGTCACCACCACGTCCCGATCGCCTCGCTCTCGCCGGAGATCGCCGACCGCACGATCACGCTGATGTCGCCGAGCAAGACGTTCAACCTGGCCGGCCTCAAGGCGTCGGTCGCCGTCGTGACGAACCGGACGCTGCGCGAGCAGTTCCTGGCCGCGCGCGCCGACATGGTGCAGATCGGCAACGTGCTCGGTTACACGGCGATGGTGACCGCCTATCGCGACGGCGGCCCCTGGCACGAGGCGCTCCTGCGCTATCTCGAGGCCAACCGCGACTACCTCGCCGAGTACGTGGAGCGCCACCTGCCCGGCGTGACGCTGGCGACCCCCGAGGGGACCTACCTCGCGTGGCTCGACTGTCGCGCGACCGGACTGGCGGACCCGTGGACCTTCCTCCTCGAGCGGGCGAAGGTCGCGCTCAACGACGGCAAGCTCTTCGGCGCGCCCGGGCCCGGCTTCGTACGACTGAACTTCGGCACGCCGCGCGCGCTCCTCACCGAGGGCCTCCAGCGGATGCGGCGCGCGCTCGACGCGCGCTGACCCCGCCGAGGCAGGGCGTGGCGGGCCGTTCGCTTATTCTGATTGACCGTCCCCCAGCGTGAACAGGCGCGCCGAGTTGGCGCAACGCGGGCAGGTCGATCGAATGTCCCTGACCTCGATCTTGTCGCTGAGTCGCTCCACCAGCTCCATCGCCTCAGTCGGTTCTATGGCCAATCGGAGGGCGATGCACGGCAGGCACAGGAAGTGTTCCGCGTGCAGCAGCCTCAGCAGGTCCCTGAGCTCAGCCATGCTGGGCTCGATGCTCACGCCGCGGCAGCGACGAGGGGATCGTCAATCCGAAGGCGAGTACAACCCATGGATCATGCCGAGCGCGCTCGACTTCCTGGTGCGGACGAAGGACAAGTACCCGCTCTCCAAGGTCGTGTCGCACAGCTTCCCGCTCGCCGACGTCAACAAGGCCTTTGCCTTCGCCGAATGGCAGGGCAAGAGCGCCGGCACCGCGGCCACCCGAGTGATCCTCAAGCCGTGAAGCCGTCGACCTCGCGGCGATCGGGGGCCGTGAACCGCGCGATCGTCTCCAGCAACGCCGCCTTCCTGACCGGCTTGGACAGGTGCGCGTCGCAGCCAGCTTCCAGGCTCTTCTTCATCTCCTCCGCCCGCGCATAGGCGGTCAGGGCAATGACCGGCGTCGGGGCCAGGCCGCGCTCGCGCTCCCATTGGCGGATGGTCCGCGTGGCGGTGTAGCCGTCCATGACCGGCATCTCCATGTCCATGAGATCCCTCACGATCAGCCGGTTGGTGCCGTTGTCGTCGACGACGAGGACGTCGAGACCGCTGAGGTCCGCCGACCGGGGGCGCATCCCGGCCGACGGCTCGACCTGGACGCCGAGCCGTGCCGTGAACGAGAACGTGCTCCCGCATCCGGGCTCGCTCTCGACCGCGATGCGACCGCCCATCAGCCCGACGAGGCGCTCGGAGATCGTGAGCCCGAGGCCGGTGCCGCCGAACTTCCGGGTGATCGACGGGTCGGCCTGGGTAGTACGCCACTTCTCGGTGATGGACTGCAGAAAATCGCGGCGCTCGCGGATCTCCTCGTAGAGGCGCGCGTTGCGGAGCGCGATGGCGGTGGCGGCGGCGAACGCCTGGGCGAGGCGGATCTCGTCGTCGTCGAAGACGCGCCCGGTCGAGTCCCCCACCGACAACGCGCCCAGGTGGTCGCCCTGGATGGTCAGGGGGACGGACAGGACCGAACGATAGCCGGCCCGCTCGATGAGCGCACGGGCCGGGCGGGTGAGGACGATCCGGCCGTCGGCCAGCCCACGTCGAGCACTTGAGCGAGCAGGCGACTGATCTCGGCGAGCGCCGTCGCCTGTGCTTCGCCGAGCCCGCGGCCCGGCGTCGCCGCGCCGGGAGTCATCGCGCCGCGGCGCGGGCCAGGCAGGCGCGAACGCGGGCGGCGAGCTGCGGAATCGAGAACGGCTTGGCGAGATAGTCCGTGGCGCCGACGGCGAAGCCGGCGCCGGTGCTGGACGCATCGCTCTTGACGGTCAGGATCAGGACCGGCAGCTGGGCCGTCTCCGGCCGCGCGCGCAGCGCCTTCAACACGCCGAAGCCGTCGATCTCCGGGATGTCGAGGTCGAGGACGACGAAGTCCGGGCGCAGCCGGTCCACCATCTCGAGGGCCTCTCGTCCGTTGCCCGCCTCCATCACCGTGTGCCCATCCCGCGTCAGCGCGCGCGACGCCAGGCGTCGCACGTCCGGGTCGTCGTCCACGATCAGCACGCGGAGGCGGTCGGTCGCGCTTGCGAGCGGCGCGCTGTCGATCGTGAACGGCCGGTGCGCGGCCCCCGGCGCGAGATTCACCACGCCGCCCTCGTATGCGCAGAACACCTCGGTGGCGGCGCCGAGGGTGGCGGCGAGGGCGCGCGCCCGTCGCTCGATCTCGTCGAGGGCGGCATCGTCCCGGTTCGGATCGTGGTGCGTGAGCGCCAGCCGGCGGACGCCGGCGGCCGCCGCCAGCTCGACGACGTAGTCGTAGGCGCTGTGGCCCCACGTTCTCCGCGCGGGCATCTCCTCGGGCGTGTACTGCGCATCGTGGATGACGAGGTCGGCGTCGAGCATGAAGTGGGCGTGGCGCCGGTCACCCTCGTGGAGGATCGAGTCGAGGCGGCCGGGGACGCCGTCGCTCCGCCAGATCGTGTCGGCGTACGGCTCGTGATCGGCGAGATACACGACAGCGACGCCGTCCGCCTCGAGGCGATAGCCGAGGGTGAGCGCCGGATGGTGGAGGTACTGCGCGAACACGCGCACGCCCCCGATCTCGTGCGCGCCCGGGGCCAGCTCGTGGTAGCGAATGCGCGCCGGGAGCTGCGCCAGCTCGACGGGGAAATAGGTGAACTCCATCTGGCCGGCCAAGGCCTCGTGCAGGGGGTGCTGGCTGTGCCGCGGTCCGTAGATGTCGAACTCGTTGCCGGGCAAGAAGATCGGCCGGAAGAACGGGAACCCCTGGATGTGATCCCAGTGCGTGTGACCGAGCAGCAAGTGGCCGCGTGCCGGCGGGCGCGCGCCGCGGAGGAGGTCCATCCCGAGAAGGCGGATGCCGGTCCCGCTGTCGAGGATGAAGAGATCGTCCGCGGCGGTTCGGACCTCGACGCACGACGTGTTGCCGCCGAAGCGCGCGGTATCAGGGCCCGGCGCGGGGATCGACCCCCGGGTGCCCCAGAATCGTACGCGCATCAGCCGGAGCCGGTCATACCACGGTCACGCGGCCCAAGTAGCTCGCCAGCTCGTCCGTCCACTTGTGGATGGCCCCCGAGTCGCGGGCTCGGGCGGCGTCCTCCAGGCGGTGCCCGATGTCGGTGATGGCATCGAACCCATAGCCGCCGCCGCTGCCGCGGAGCTGGTGACCCAGCCGCCGGACCGTCTCCCAGTCCGCCCGTTCCCCGGCCTCGCGCAGCGTTTTCACGTCGTGCCGCCGGTGCTCGAGGAATGCCGGGACGATGTCCTTCACCTCGGGGTCCACGCGCACGACGATCCGCCCTTCCAGTGGCTCCACGGGCCGGAATCATACCTCA
>JBGPXN010000097.1:0-16175 GCA_041492755.1 Methylomirabilia bacterium
CTTTCAGGAGTGGTCGAGAGCGCAGCACCCCTTCATGCTCGGGCAGCGCAAGGAGCAGGAGCGTCTGGGCCGCATCATCCCGCAGACGAATGAGGACTATGGGTACGAGGACCACTACCCGATGTGGGCCAAGGGGCTCGGATCCGAGTCGGCCGACACGCTGCGCCGGACGGCCTGGGAAATCGTGATGGCCGGGGGATACCAAACCGCGGGCGAGACCGCGCGACGCGGAACGAATGTGGGGCCGGATACGGGTGGCGGATGGATGAACGGCCGTGGCGACGACACCATGACCATGTTCAAGGGATACGCGCACATGGTCGACTTCTTCACCAGCTTCGATTGGTGGGACACCGAGCCACACGACGAGCTCGTGAACAACGGCAACTACTGCCTGGCGAAGCCCGGGGAGATCTACGCGGTGTATCTCCCCCATGCCGGAAACGTGACCGTGAGACTTCAGCCGGGTCAGTACGGTGGCACGTGGTGGGACGCACCGACCGGCAAGCAGATCGCTCTGCCGTACTTCAGCGTCACTGCACCCTCATGGACCTCGCCTGCGGCACCTGGAAAGGGCGACTGGGCCCTCCTCTTGAGGCGAAGGCCGCCCGCCCGGTAGCCTTCTAACCGATGCGCCGGCTAGTGGGACCGTGTTCCGTCCCGATTTCATGGACACCGGGTTGATAGCAAATTCGGCGAAACAAGGCCACGACCCGGCGATGGCACGCGCGAGGCGAAGCGCTTGAGCGGGAGCGGCTACGAGCCCGGTGCCCCACGGGGTACCAGGATCATGTAGGTCGCTCGGCCCACCGCGAGGAGCCGCCCCGCCGCGTCGGTGATCCGCGCCTCGCCGAAGGCGATGGTGCGCCCGCGCTTGTGGTGACTGGTCTTCGAGGCCTTCGACTGGGCGCACGGCGTATTCCTCGGCTCGGCCATGGGCACCGAGACCACGGCCGCCATCACCGGCAAGGTCGGTGTGGTCCGCCGCGATCCCATGGCCATGATCCCGTTCTGCGAACCGTGGTCCTTTTCCCCTCCGCATTCTTGTAGATCTTGTGGCTCCCGGTCTGGCGGACGAGAGCATAGGCGACATAAAGCCCCCTTCTCGGACACGGGCGTCCCGACGCCGCCCCGGCCCCTCCACCCTCCGCTTGTCGTACCCCTCCGGTTCACCACGCTGGCCTGCTATACAGCACGTTGAGCACCTGGATCTTCTCGCGCGGCACGCCCGCCTTCTTCAGGACGACGCCGAGGTACTCGTCGGCCGTCCCGCCGGCGGGGGTGCCGAGCTTGCGTCCCACCAGGTCCTCGATCTTCGTGACGCGCACCTTGAGCTTCACGTCGACGCTGTGCTTGAGGAAGATGCCCTTCTCCATGCCGATGAAGCTGGGGCGTGGTTCATGTTGTTGCCGACGGCCGCCGTCAGCACGGACGGCTGCTGCCCGGTGACAGGGCCCGTGAGCGCCACCGCCAGCGCCGCGACCAGATAACCCCCAGGGGTTTCATGCGATCGACCTCCTCACCTGTCGGCGAACTCGAACGCGTCGTGGGACTCGGAGTCGAGGTGCATGCCGGGGATCCCCGCCGATTGCACATCGCCGCTCACGAGGTGGAGGCGGTTGCCCACCACCCCGCCCGCGAGGCCGTGCCGCGGCACCGGCATCGACGGGAGCGAGACCCACTGGTTGCGCGCCGGATCGTAGCCCTCGAGGGCCTTGTAGGCCGCCATGAACTGCGCGTTCTGGTGCTCGCCGCCGGCCACGTAGATGCGGCCGCCGTGGGTCCCCCACGCCGACGCGCTCCGCGCGCTGGGCATCCTGGCCCGCACCGCCCCCCAGCCGTCCGTCGCCGGATCGTACTCCTCGACGACGTCGGTGTTGCTGGCGACCCCGATGAAGGCCGCGCCGACCCGGCCGCCGATGACGTAGATCTTCCCGTTCACCACCCCCACCGCCGCGTGGTTCCGCGCCGTCGGCATCGGCGAGCGCGCGCGCCAGGTGTTGGTGGCGGGGTCGTACTCCTCCACGGTGGGGAGCGCGCGGTGCGGGCGCGCGGGATGCACGGCGGGCTCCGACGAGCCGGGGTGGACACTCGCGCCGCCGATCACGTAGATCTTCCCGTTGACCGTCGCGGCCACCGGCGAGCCCCGCCTGGTGGGCATGGGCGCGAGCGCCTTCCAGGCGTCGGCCGCGGGGTCGTACTCCCAGGCGTTGTCGATCGGCACCCACGCCGGCGGTCCCGACGGCGGGAGCACGAAGCCGCCGAACGCGTAGAGCTTGCCGTTCAGCTCCGTGAAGGCGACGTGGTGGGAGGACAGCGCCATCGGCTTCTTCTTCGTCCACTTGTCGCCGGCGGGGTCGTACTCGTACACGAGCCCCTTGGGCTTCCAGCCGGGAGCGAGCCCGCCGAAGACGTAGACCTTGCCGCCCGCCGCCGCCCCGTACAGCTCCTCCGACGGCTCGGGGAAGGCCGCGAGCTTGACCCACTTGCCCGGCGCCTGCGCCTCCGCCGTCACCAGGCCCAGCACCAGCAGGGTGCCCATCGCCAGTCGCTTCATCGCTGTCCCTCCGTGCTCGCTACGGGAACCGCACGTCCGGTCGCCACCGACTCGACGATCGCCTCCAGCACGGCGATGTTGGCCGTCGCCTCCTCGCCGCCGACCTCCGGCCGCTTCCCCTCTCTCACGCAGCGCGCGAACTCCGCCAGCTCCTCCACGATCGGGTCCACCGGCGTCAGGGGCACCGCCGACCGCTCCGGCTGACCGCGGCGCGCGAGGAACAGGCGCGTGCTGTCCCCCTCGTGCCACGCCTGGGCCTCGGTGCCGTGGAGCGTGATGACCGCCGTCCGGTTCGCGTGGACCCACGAGGTGCCGAGATACCCCAGGCCGCCCGAGGCGAACTCGAAGAGGATGGAGGTCGCGTCGTCGATGTCCACGCTGAGGGCCACGCGGCGCGAGAAGGCCATCACGCGGGCGATGGGACCCAGGAAGTACTGGGGAACGTGTCCACGTGGTGAATGCCGAGGTTCGTCATGGGGCCGCCCGGCGTCTCGGCGCGCACCGTGCGCCACATGCCCGGCTTGAGCGCGAAGCCGATGTCCGCCGAGAAGTTGCCCTCGATCTGGGCGACGCGCCCGAGCGTCCCGTCGTCGATGAGCCTCTTGACCGCGCGGCTCGCCGCCTGCTTGCGCCGCTGGTGGCCGACGGCGAGGACGACGCCCGCCCGGCGGCACGCCTCCGTCGCGCGCCGCCCGTCCGCGACGGTGAGGGTGAACGGCTTGTCCACGAACACGTGCTTGCCGGCCCGGGCAGCGGCCACGACCTGCTCGGCGTGGACCGAGTGGGGCGTCGTGATCAGCACGCCCTCCACGTCGGGGTCCGCGAGGAGCGCCTCGTAGCCCGGAAGGTTGCGACACCCGGGGGTCTTGGCGAAGGCCGCGCGATTCTCGGCGGAGCGGCTGGTGCAGGCGACGATGCTGAGTCCGGTGCCCTGCGCCGCCGCCCGGGCCAGCGTGCTCGCCCACATCCCGACACCCACGGTGCCCACTCGTACCGGTGTCATGCGGCCTCCTCCCGCGCCGTCACGAACGGAAGACGGCGAGGCGCTCGTTCGAGTATAGGCGACACAAAGCCCCTTCTCGGACACGAGAGCCCGGCCCTCAGCCGGACGTCGA
Organism: Methylomirabilia bacterium; assembly: GCA_041492755.1. GTDB lineage: Bacteria > Methylomirabilota > Methylomirabilia > Rokubacteriales > CSP1-6 > JBGPXN01. Next base: position 3,673 of record JBGPXN010000097.1, read on the forward strand.
TCCTCCCGCGATCTGCGGCAGGAGGAACACTTCGCTGTCGAGGCCGATCGGCTCGAGCAGCGCGTCCTGGTAAATCTGGCCGTCGATGGCCACGGCGACGCCGTCCTCGAGATGGCGCCCGAGGACCGGATGCAGCGCGGTGAGTTGCTCGAAGAGCTGCTTCACGGACGTCGCCGAGAGATGGAACTCGGCGACGCCCCCCGTGAGCTGCGCGAGGTTGCCGATCAGCACCACGCGCGGCATGCGGGCTTCAGGCCTTGTTGAGGCCGCGCTCCTTGAGCGCCTTGAGCACCTTGGGCGGCGACATCGGCAGCTCGGTGAAGCGGATGCCGGTCGCGCCCTCCATGGCGTTGGCCACCGCGGCCAGGGGCGGCACGATCGGCGTCTCGCCGACGCCGCGCACGCCGTACGGATGGCGCGGGTTGGCCACCTCGACGAGGATCGCGTCGATCATCGGTAGATCGGACGCCACGGGCATGCGGTAGTCCAGGAAGCCCGCGTTCTGCATCTTGCCGTCGGGGCCGTAGACGTATTCCTCGTTGAGCGCCCAGCCGATGCCCTGGGCGGCGCCGCCCTGGAACTGGCCCTCGACGTAGCTCGGGTGGATGGCGCGGCCGGCGTCCTGCGCGACCGTGTAGCGAAGGATGGTCACGCGTCCGGTCTCGGGATCGACCTCGAGGTCGACGAGGTGCGTGCCGAAGCTCGGGCCCGCGCCCTGGGCATTGATCCGACCGTAGCCGCCGATGGGGCCACCGGTCTTGCCGGCCACCTTGGCGAAGTCCGCGACCGACATCGGCTTGAACTTGTCGGCGACGTCGCCGATCGGCTTCACGTGGCCGCCGGCGAACTCGACCTGCGTGGGCTTGAGGTCCCACAGCTTGGCGGCCCGCGCGCACAGCTCGGTCTTGATCTGCTTCGCGGCCTCCACCACCGCCAACGAACCGGAGAAGGTCGAGCGGCTGCCGCCGGTGAGGAAGGTGAAGCCGAGCGAGCCGGTGTCGCCGATGATCGGCCGCACCTTCTCGAAGGGGATGCCCAGCTCGTCCGCCGCGACCATGGCCAGCGACGCGCGCAGGCCGCCGATGTCGGGCGTGCCGGCCATCAGCGACACCGTGCCGTCCTCGTTCACCGTGAGCGACAGGCAGGTCTCGCCACCGATGTTGAACCAGAAGCCCGAGGCCACGCCGCGCCCCTGCCACTTCCGGAGCGGCGCGTTCCAGTGCTCGGTCTTCTTGACGGCGTTGAGCGTTTCCTCCAGCCCGATGGGCCCGAACTTCGGGCCATAGGCCGCCTTCGTCCCTTCTCTCGCCGCGTTCTGCAGGCGGAGATCGATCGGGTCGATGTCGAGCTTCTTGGCCAGTTCGTCGACGACGCTCTCGACGGCGTACTCGGAGATCGGCGCGCCGGGCGCCCGGTACGCCGCCACCTTCGGACGATTGGACACGACATCGTAGCCGATGACCTTCACGTGCTCGATGTCGTACGGCGCGAACGCGCACATGACGCCGGGTTGCACGGGCGAGCCCTGGAACGCGCCGGCTTGATATTTCAGCTCGGCGAAGGCGGCGGTGAACCGGCCCTCCTTGGTCGCGCCCAGCTTGACCCGCACGGTGGCGCCGGAGGTGGGGCCCGAGGCCTTGAACACCTCCTCGCGGGACATGACCATTTTCACGGGACGCTTGGCCTTGCGCGACAGCGCCATGGCGAGCGGCTCCAGATAGACGATCGTCTTGCCGCCGAAGCCGCCGCCGATCTCGGAGGCGGTGACGCGGACCCGGCCGATGTCGATGCCGAGCAGCCGGGCGCAGTGGGCCCGCACGAGGAAATGGCCCTGCGTCGAGCACCACAGCTCGGTCGAGCCGTCCTCGGACACGCTGGCCAGCGCGGCGTGCGGCTCGATGTAGCCCTGGTGCACGGGTGCCGTCCGGAACTCGCGCTCGATGATCACGTCAGCCTTCTGGAAGCCGGCCTCGATGTCCCCCAGCGTGATCTCGACGCGCTTGGCGACGTTGGAGGGCTTCTCGGGCTTCGGCTCGACGCCGTCGGTGTAGAGGTCGTCGTGCAGGAGGGGGGCGTCGGGGCGCATCGCGTCGACCACGTCGATCACGTGCGGGAGCACCTCGTACTTCACGTCGATCAGCTTGAGCGCGCGCCGGGCGATGGCCACGCTCGTGGCGGCCACCGCGGCCACGGCATGGCCCTCGTAGAGCACCTTCTCGCGGGCCATGACGTTACGGACCAGATCCTTGTAGTTGATCATCATCTCGCCGGCCGGGATGAACTCCGACGGCTGATCGGCGAAATCGTCGCGGGTGACGATGGCCTTCACTCCCGGCAGCGCCGCGGCCCTGGAGACGTCGATCGAGAGGATGCGTGCGTGGGCATGCGGGCTGCGCAGCACCCGCCCGATGAGCTGGCCCGGCAGGCTGAAGTCGGCGCCGAAGCGCGCGCGACCCGTCACCTTGTCGACGCCGTCCGGGCGGATCGTGCGCGTGCCGACGTATGTCTGCGTGTGCCCGTTCGTCACCGTCTCCGCCATGGTCATCCCTTTCTCATCGTCGCGGCGGCGTCCATCACCGCGCTGACGATCTTGTCGTACCCGGTGCACCGGCAGAGGTTGCCGGCCAGCCAGTAGCGAATCTCGGTTTCCGTGGGGTCGGGCGTCCTCTCGAGCAGGGCCTTGCTGGCCACGAGGAAGCCCGGCGTGCAGATGCCGCACTGGAGCGCGGCATTTTCCAGAAATTGCTGTTGCAGCGGATGGAGCGTCTCGCCCCTGGCCATGCCCTCGATGGTCTCGATCCGCCGCCCGCCGATCTCGCAGCCCAGCACGAGGCAGGCACAGACCAGCCGGCCGTCGAGCGTGACGCTGCACGCGCCACAGTCGCCGGAGGCGCAGCCTTCCTTGCTGCCGGTCAGTTGCAGCGTGTCGCGGAGCACGTCGAGCAGCGTGTCCTCCGTCTCGCAGAGGAACTCGACCGCGTCCCCGTTCACCGTCGCCTCGATGTGGTGCTTGGCCATCAGCTCGTCCTCGCCCGGTCCAGCGCGATCAGGGCCGCCCGGCGCGCCAGCACGCCCGCGATCTCGATGCGGAATTCCATCGTCCCTCGCTTGTCGTCGATTGGCTGGCAGGCCGCCCGCGCTGCCGCTTCGAGCCGGTCCTGCGCGGCTTTGTCGAGACGACTCCCGACGATGGCCCGGGCCGCCTCCGCAACCAGCAGCACCCGCGCCGCCACCGCGCCCAGCGACACGCGCGCCGCGGTGATCGTGCCGCCGCCGTCGACCGTCAGGTTGATGCCCGCGCCCACCACGGCGATGTCCATCTCGGTGCGCGGGATGAAGCGCAGGTAGGCGTCGCCCGAGCCCTTCGGGCGCGGCGGCAACAAGAAGGAGACGATGATCTCGCCCTTCCGGAGGGCGAGCTTGCGGGGGCCGAGCATGACGTCCTCGACCGGGAGGTCACGCTTACGCTGCGGGCCGGCCAGCGTGGCGACGGCGCCGGCGGCGATGAGCGCGGGCACGCTGTCGGCCGCCGGCGAGCCGTTGCACAGGTTGCCCCCGAGCGTGGCGCGCCCCTGGATCTGGGTCGAGCCGATGAGGTTCGCGGCCTCGACCACGCCCGGCCACACCTGCTTGAGCCGCGGATGCTCCTTCAGCTCGGCCCCCGTCACCGCCGCGCCGATGCGCCAACCGCCCTTTTCCTCGGTGACCGCGCGGGTCTCGGCGATCTTCTTGATGTCGACGATCAGCTCCGGCTCGACGACGTCGGCGCGCATCTGAACCAGGAGGTCCGTGCCTCCGGCCAGGACCCGCGCGTCGCCCGTCGCTCCCGCGAGCAGGGCCACCGCCCCCTCCAACGATTCTGGTGCTTCGTATCGCATGTGTGGTGCTCTCACCTTCCTGTGCGTGACTTGCGGTCGCGATTCGACCGACCGGCGCATGATAGCAGGGGAGGGCGCGACCAGCACCGGCGGGGTCGCGGCGCGCGGCGTGCCGCGCGAATGGACAATCGCCTCCTCGCAGCCTTGCCTGCTGGCGAAGATCTCCACCGTGCTCGACCCGGCGGTGATATCGTGGCCGGCCAATCACGACCACCAATGCCGGGAGGAACGCCATGCCCGTCTTCAAGCGTCCTGATGCCGAGATCCACCACGAAGTCCACGGCTCCGGTTTTCCCCTGCTGATCTTCGCCCCCGGCGGCCTGCGCTCGGAGCTGGCGTTCTGGCGCCACAGTCCGAGCAATCCCGCCGCCGCACCGCCATGGATGAATCCCATGATCGATCTCGCCGGCCGGTTCAGCGTGATCGGCATGGATCAGCGCAACGCGGGCAGCTCGCGCGGCAAGGTCACCGCGGCCGACGACTGGCGCACGTACGCCGGCGACCACCTGGCCCTGATGGACCATCTGGGCCATCGCCGCTTCCACGTCATGGGCGGCTGCATCGGGGCCACCTTCTGCCTGACGCTGTGCGAGATGGCGCCCGAGCGGATCGCCGCCGCCGTGCTGCAGAACCCGATCGGCCTGCACGAGAATCGGGCGACCTGGGACGACGCGGTGAGCGGCTTCACCAAGACCATGCTCGCCCGCGATCCCACGCTGACCGAGGACGTCATCAAGAGCTTTGGCCGCAACATGTTCGGCGGCGACTTCGTCTTCTCGGTGAGCCGCGAGTTCGTGAGCAAGTGCCGCACGCCGCTCCTGCTCCAGCCCGGGACGGACACGCCGCATCCGGCCGCGACGAGTGCCGAGATCGAACGTCTGGCACCCAACCTCGAGGTGCAGAAGGACTGGCGCGGCCCCACGCATCTGGCCGAATCGATCCGCTGCGTGACCGACTTCCTGACCCGCCACACGCCATGACCTGCCCCACGCGATGAGCCGCGAGACGCCATGAACGACGCGCTGACCGGGCAGACCGTGGAGCTGCTGCAGCAGCTTATCCGCAACCAGTGCGTGAACGACGGCAGCGTCGGGTCCGGCCAGGAGGTGCGCACCAGCGACGTGCTGCGCGCCTACCTGGAAGGCAGCGGCCTCGACATCGAGGTGTACGAACCCGACGGCGCGCCCGGCCGCACGAGCCTCGTCGCCCGGATCGAGGGGACCGATCCCGCCGCGCCCACGCTCTGCCTCATGGGCCACACCGACGTCGTGCCCGTGACTCCCACGCACTGGACGCGCGATCCGTTCGGCGGAGAGCTCGTCAACGGCGAGGTGTGGGGCCGCGGCGCGGTCGACATGCTGAACCTCACCGCCTCGCAAGCGGTCGCGCTCAAGGCGCTGGCCCGGCGGCCCGGCGGGTGGCGGCCGCGAGGCACGCTGGTCTATCTCGCCTGCGCCGACGAAGAGGCGGGCGGCGCACTCGGCGCCGGTCACGTGTGCAAGCAACACTGGGACGCGCTCCGCGCGGACTATCTGTTGACCGAGAATGGTGGCACCGTCAGTTCACACGGCGACGAGCTCAACGTCACCGTGCACGTCGGCGAGAAGGGTGTGGCCTGGCGCCGTCTGCGCGTGAAGGGCACGCCGGGACACGGCTCGATGCCGTACAAGGCGGACAACGCGCTCGTCAAAGCCGCGCACGTGGTGAGTCGCCTGGCGGACTATCGGCCCTCGCCGTACGTGGACGATCTGTGGGCTGCGTTCGTCGGCTCGCTCAGCCTCGATCCGGCCGTGAAGGCCGCCCTGCTCGATCCATCCCGCGTCGACGAGACGATCGCGAGCCTGCCGCCAGGCATGGCGAAGTTCGCGTGGTCGGCCACGCACACCACGTTCTCGCCGAACATGTGTCGCGGCGGCGTGAAGACCAACGTCATCCCCGACGTCGTCGACGTCGAGGTGGACATCCGCACCATTCCCGGCGACAACGGCCCGCTGATCCGCGCTCGCAAGCCGTCTTGAGCGCGTCGGATCATCCGAGAGTGGCCGCTGCCAGCGCGGGCGAGACCACCCGAGGCAACTCGTCCCACGTCCTGCCGTCCAGCACCCGCCCGCCCGCCTTGGGGGTCCGCCCACCCCACTGCTTGAAGAAGAACGGGACCCGGGCGGCAACGCACTGGTCCCGGATGTCTCGGACCCAGGTGAGATCGACGGGCCGCCGGCCGCCTCCGCTCTCACCGCCCACGATCACCCAGTGAATGTCGACGAGCGGCAACCGCGGAATCGGCCCGAGCAAGGGCTCGACCGACAGAAAGCGCACCGCAGCCGGTACCTCTTGGAGGTGCGCGATCCGCGACGTATAGCGCGCGTTCTCGACGGATACCCCTTGCCAGACGTTCGGGCTCCAGGGAAGGTCGCGAGCCATCGCGGCGAGTCGAGCGCTGCGCTTGCTGAGGATCTGGAACACATGCCAGGGCGCCCTGGCCATGACGTCGAACACTTGGCGCAGGTACTCATCGGGGATGCCCTCGTGGAAGAGGTCGCTCATGCTGTTGACGAAGATCCGCCGCGGACGCCGCCACGAGAGCGGGAGGAACAATTGGTCAGGGTGCAGGGTCACGGCAAAACCTCGAGCGTACCGGCGGTTCCCCATTGCCCTGAGGCGGTGAGCCAAACGTTCGGCGTAGCAGTGCTTGCACCCCGGGCTGACCTTCGTGCAGCCGGTCACCGGGTTCCAGGTCGCGTCGGTCCACTCGATGCTGCTGTCGATACTCACGTTGTCACTCCGCTGCCGAAGGATACTTCCTGCGAGCCAGAAGTTCGATGTCCTGGATTGGATGCACACCGAGCGGCTCCCGTGCCGTAACGGCTCAGCTACTGCCAGCCGACCGCACGTGACTTGCCTCGACGCCGTGTAGGCGGCACAATCGCGCGACCCGCCCGTTCCGGTAGCGATCACGATGGCGACACCCCGGGACGCTGCGCGGGAAGCAGAGTCAGGAGGGCGAGATGGATCTCGAGCTTCGTGGCCGTACCGCGGTGGTGACCGGATGTAGCGTGGGAATCGGGCGCGAGATCGCCCGCGTGCTCGCCGCCGAGGGCGTGCCGGCGCTGGTGATCGCGCGGCGCGGTGATTTGCTGAAGACGCTCCAGGATGAAATCGAGATCGCAGGCGGGGTGCGTCCCCACGCGCTGGCGATCGATCTCGCCGACCGCGCGGCGCCCGCGCGGGTCCGCGACGAGGCCCTCGCGCGGCTCGGCCACGTGGGCATCCTCGTGAACAATGCCGGCGGCTCGAGGCCCACCGCGGTGGACGCCCCCGACAGCGTGTGGGACGAGTCGTTCGCCATCAACTTCAACGCAGTCCGCAGACTGACCCAGGCGCTGCTGCCCGGCATGATCGAACGGCGCTGGGGCCGGATCATCAACGTCACCGGGTCGTCGGAGCCGGCGGGCACCAATGCGGCGAGCCCCGCCAAGGCTGCCGTGCACGTGTGGGCGAAGGGACTCTCCCGCGACGTGGGCCGCCACGGCATCACGGTGAACTGCCTGGCCCCCGGGCGGATCCACAGCGAGCAGATCGATCAGCGACTGCACCCGACGCCCGAGAGCCAGGAGCAGTTTGCCCGCCAGATCCCGCTGGGCTACTTCGGCGATCCCAGCGACATGGCGTATCTGGTGGCGTTCCTCTGCTCGCCCAAGGCGCGCTACATCACCGGCGAGCGCATTCACGTCGACGGCGGTCTCCGCCGGGCTTATTGAAATCATGGGGGGGTCCCGATATGGCCTCCCAAACCTCCCAACGTTCGGAGCGCCCCGGAGAACCCGGGGCGCTCCTCGACCCCTCAACGCTCCGAGCCCGCCGGGGAACCCGGGGCGCTCCTCGAATGGACGGCATCGACGAGTTGCGTGCGCGCGACCTGGCTCGCACGCCTATAATTCGGCGCAGCTTGGGCAAGTGGGGGAGACGGCCATGAGCGAAACGACGGCGAATCGGGTGTCCCGCCGGGAATTTCTTGGCTCCGGTGCCCTGGGAGTGGTGGTCAGCGCCGCGGCAGGCGCCGGGTTGGCGGGCTGCGCGACGGGCGCGGTGCCCGGCGGCGTGCCCGGGCAGCGCGTGCTGCTCAAAGGCGGCGTCGTGCTGACGATGGACCCGAAGCTCGGCGACTTCGACAAGGCGGACGTGCTGATCGAGGGAACGAAGATCGCCGCGGTCGGGCCGAATCTGCAGGCGGCGGCGAGCGAGGTCGACGCCTCGAGCATGATCGTGATGCCGGGCTTCGTCGATTCGCACCGCCACATCTGGCAGGGGCAGCTGCGTAATGTCCTGCCCAATGGGCGGCTCGACCCGGATTATTTCCGCGACATCGGCGTCACCGCGCGGGGCGTGTACCGGCCCGAGGACGTGTACGCCGGGGATTTATTGAGCGCCTGGGGCGCGTTGAACTCGGGAATCACCACGCTGCTCGACTGGTCGCACATCTCCAACACGCCCGAGCATTCCGACGCCGCGATCCAGGGCCTGCGGGAATCCGGTATCCGCGCCGTGTATGGTTACGGTACGGGGGCCGCGGGCCCGAGGAACCAGTATCCGGGCGACAGCAAGCGGCTGCGCCAGCAGTACTTCTCCACCGAGGACCAGCTCCTGACGCTTGCCCTGGCCACCGGACTCGATCCCGCGCATTGGGCAGCGGCGCGCGAGGTCGGCGCACCGATCACGCTGCACGCGAACGGCACCGGCCAGCTCCTGCCGCTCGCCAAGCTGATGGGGCCGCACGTCACCTACATCCACTGCTGCAACCTGTCGCCACAAGAGTGGAAGCTGATCGCCGACTCGGGTGGGGGCGTCTCGATCGCCGCCCCCGTCGAGATGGAGATGGGGCACGGCGTGCCACCGTTCCAGCAGACGCTGGACCTCAAGATCCCGCTCTCGCTCAGCAACGACGTCGAGACCGAGGTGCCGTCCGAATTCTTCACCCAGATGCGCACCGCCTTCCTCTTGCAGCGCATGCTGATCTTCCAGCGCGAGCGCGCCGGCGAGAAGAACGTGCCGCCGCTCATGACCGTGAAGCAGGTGGTCGAGGTCGCCACCATGGGCGGCGCGAAGGTCAACCACCTCGAGCGCAAGGTCGGCTCGCTCACGCCCGGCAAGGAGGCCGACGTCATCATGTTGAAGGCGGACGCGATCAACGTCATGCCGCTCAACCACGCCTACGGCGCGATCGTGCTCGGCATGGACACGAGCAACGTGGACACGGTCTTCGTCGGCGGCAAGGTGCGGAAGTGGAAAGGCGAGCTCGTCGGCGTGAACGTCGCCGACTTGCGGCGGCGTGCCGAGCAGTCGCGCGACTGGCTGCTGGCGCAGGCGAAGTGGCCGAAGACCGTGCTCGGCGGGTATCTGCCGGGGCACTGAGAGCGCGGCCTGGATTCAGCCGAAGACATCGGACGGAGGAGATCAGTGATGCCACCGACCTATCGATACGACCACATGCACGTGCGCAGCCGGGACGTGAAGAAGACGGCCGAGTACTACCACCAGATGTTCGACGCCGAGATCGTGGAGTCCGTCCAGTCGGATGGCAAGCCACGCACCGATCTCGACCTGAACGGGCTGACGATCTTCATCGCCCCGGTGCCAGCGGATGCGACGACCCCGCCGGCGCCGACGGAGCCGTACGTCGGTCTCGACCATTTCGGGCTGCGCGTGGAGAACATGGACGAAGCCGTGGCCGAGCTCAAGCGTCGCGGGGCGGGCTTCACGATGGAGCCGCGCACCCTTCGTCCGGGCGTCAAGATCGCCTTTGTCCAGGCGCCCGACAACGTCCGGATCGAGCTGCTCGAGCGGAGCCGATCAGCATGAGCACCGTCGACTGGAGCTACCAGCGAAGCGGCTGAATGACCTGCGCCAAGACGCAAGGGTTCCTTGCGAAGCACAAGGTCGCTGTCACCGCCCAGACCGATGCAAAGAAAGCCACGATCAAGGGAGACGCCGCTCTCGGAGCGCTCAAGGACGTGGACGAAATCTATGTCGCCAAGGGCAAGCGAGTCGTGCACGTCGATCTGAGGCGCGAGAAGCCGCCGCGGGCGGACCTGCTCGGCCTGTTGCTCGGGCCGACGGGCAATCTGCGCGCGCCCACGCTCAGGAAGGGTCGTACACTGGTCGTCGGCTTCGATGAAGCCACGTACAAGCGCGTGCTCGGCTGACGGTGGAATCGGCGAGGCACGCAGAATCGGCGAAGCAAGTAGAAAGGACGGCAGCCCATGGCCAACAAGGGGTTCTCCCACTTCGGCCTGTCAACACTGAACCTCGACAAGACCCGCGACTTTTACGAGCACACGCTGGGGTTCAAGGCGGTCCGCTGCGACATCATCAAGGTCAAAGAGGGCGGGCAGATCCGCCACATCTTCTTCGACACCGGGCGCGATCAGCTCATCGCCTTCATGGAGGCGCGTGGGGTGCCAGGCGTGCCGGCGGACTATGACGCGGGGATCACCCGTGGGCTCGGGGTGCCGAGCGCGTTCTATCACTTTGCCTTCGAGGCGGGCTCGGAGGCGGGGCTCGAAGAGAAGCGCAACGAGCTGCTCGCCAAGGGCATCGAGGTGACGGAGGTGGTCGACCACGACTGGGCCAAGTCGATCTACTTCAAGGATCCCAACGGAATCCAGCTGGAGTACTGCTGCTTCACCCGTAACCTGAACGCGAACGATGCCCGGATGCAGGACCGTTTCGAGATCTCCGTCCGCCGGTTAGGGCTCGAGGATCCCAGCGCGCTGAAGCCGGCGGAGCGTGCGAATGGGGCGTCCGATATGAATGTCGACTTACTGGTGAAGACGCCGGGGGCCTAGCCGCCCCGAGGGATTCACATGGGTCGCGAGGATGGCCTTGGCCGGACTCCGCGCCTCATCGCTCCAGGAGAGCGTGTTTGTCCTGGGCGCCCGGGCGGCCCCGCTCACCCCGTCCAGCCCCGACCAGCCGGAAGATCGGGTGGTCTCCGGTCAGGGGCAGGATCTCCTGTCGTGCGCCCCGGCGTGCCCGGATCGTCAGCCCCTGGGCGAGCACGCAGATCACGTGACGTGATGCACGCGGGGCGCTACTCGATGACCTGGTGATTGCCCTCAGTAGGCCCAGTCTGAGTGACCCAGCGGTGCAGCGTCGAGTTCTTGGCGGTACTGTCGCCACTGCGGCAGGTGCCGGTCCATCAGCGCGATGAAGCGGCCGTTGTGGTGGCGTTCAATGAGATGCACAAGCTCGTGGACGACGATGTATTCGAGGCACCGGACCGGCTTCTTGGCGAGCTCGAGGTTCAGCCAGATGCGGCGGGCGTCGACGCTGCACGCGCCCCACTTCGTCTTCATTTTCTTGATTCCCCACGCGGCAGCTTGAACACCGAGGACCGCCTCCCACTTTACGAGCAGATGCGGAACCAGCTTGCGCAGGTGTTCGCGATACCAGCTCTGCAAGATTCGCTCGCGGCCTTTGGCGTCGGTATCGGGACGAACGTGCAATTCGAGAAAGGTCCGGCTTCTCAGCACGACGCGTCCAGGTCCTCGGTTCTCGACCACGCGCAGGCGGAACCGCCGCCCGAGGAAGTAATGGCTCTCGCCGCTGACCATCTGCCGTGCCGATTGTCGGGGCTGCGCAGCGAACTTCGCCTGCTGCTTCTTGATCCATCCCAGCTTCCCAACAACGGCCAAGCGGACCGCGTCATCGCGGACTCTGAAGGGTGCTGCTACGCGCACCCGCCCATTGGGCGGATACACGCCGAGGTGCAGGTTTTTGATGTCCTTGCGGATGATCTGGATCGCGAGGCCGCTCACCCAGATCGCGCAGGCTTCAGTACTCATCCTGGTTCTTCACCAACGCGAGGATTCTCTCGACGCGCTGTTCGACGGGCTCCGACGAGTCGGTGCCATAGGCCGCCGGCGTTTCCCGCACGCCGGCCTCGGCGTCACCGCCGTGCGACCCTTGCGGCCCGGTCGACTCCAGCGTGGCCCGGATCGCATTCCGGACCTTCTTGATCTTGAACGGATTGCTTCGCCAGTCGTCCTGACGACTGGCGCGTACCGCTGCATCGACCGCCAGCGCCAGCACCTCGTCCTGACCGAGGTTGTCGTACAACGCCCGCCGGCCGGGGGTATTCAACGTCGCGGGATACCCACCACTCGCTTCCGGGCTCGTGATCTTCTTGGTCAGCTCGACGATCCGGCGCAGATACTCCTGGTAGTCCAGCGCCTCCTTGCGGCGCTGTTCGATCAGGGCGTCCAGCAGCGCCGACATCTTCTCGTAGTACTTGGGGTTGATCGGCTGCTCGTCGATGATGAGCTTGCGGACGTTGTTCTCGATGGCCTCGGCCACGGCCTCCGTGTTCTTCCTGATGCCGTCCGGCAGGGCGTCGACCGCGGCCGCCCCTCGCTCGACGATGAGCTGGACGAGCGAGACGTCATCGAAGGCTGAGATCTTTTCACTTTCCTCCGCCCGGATGTAGGTGTCGATCAGGTGCCGCATCGCCGGCTCGTACATCTTGAGGTCGATGTAGTCGCCGCTGGCCAGCTTCACCTCGGTGCGGACCTTCTCGAAGTGGTCCACCTCGGCCTTCAGCGTGTCGATTTCGGCGCTGGAGTAGCCGGC
>JBGPXN010000248.1:0-5164 GCA_041492755.1 Methylomirabilia bacterium
CTGATTGGAGGTGCCGGTGAAGAGCGAATGCACGGCGCTCACGCGGCCCCGCATGGCGTCGGGCGTGCGCATCTGCACGAGCGAGACGCGGATGACCACGCTGATCACGTCGGAGGCGCCGAGGATGGCGAGCGCGACCAGCGACAGCACCAGGTTCGTGGACAGCCCGAAGACCACGGTGGCGGCGCCGAAGACGATGACGGAGCGGAACATCGCGCGGCCAATCTGCCGATCGGGGGGATAGCGGGCGAGCACGATCGACGTCGCCAGGGCGCCGATGGCCGGCGCGGAGCGCAGCAGTCCCAGGCCCGCCGGACCGGTGTCGAGCACGTCGCGCGCGAAGATCGGCAGCAGCGCGGTGGCGCCGCCGAGCAGCACGGCGAAGAGGTCCAGGGACATCATGCCGAGGAGCACGCGCGTGTTCTGGATGTAGACGACGCCCGAGAAGAACGACTCCACGGTGAAGTCCTCGCGCGGGCGGACCGTCCCGCTCCTTCCCATGAGGGCGGCGAGCACGCTGGCCACCAGGAACAGCGCGCCGGCGGCAGCGTACACGGCGCTGCCGCCGAGCAGGTACAGCAGGCCGCCGAGCGCGGGCCCGCCGATCCGCGCGGCCTGGTTCGCGGACACGGACCACGCCATCGCGCGCGGGACCATCGGCCGGGGCACGAGGCCGGGCAGCAGCGCCGACATGGTGGGCGCCTCGAAGGCCCGGGCCGCGCCCACGAGGGCGACGATGCCGAGGATGCGACCGGTGGTCAGCCAGCCGCCGAGCGTACCGAGCGCCAGCGCGGCGGCCGCGATGGCCGAGACGACGCGACAGACGCTGATGATGACGCGGCGATCGTAGCGATCCGCGACGTGGCCGACCACGAGGGTGAGGAGGATCATCGTCACGAACTGGACGAGCCCGACGAGACCGAGGTCGAGCGCGCTGCCGGTCAGGGTGTAGAGCTGCCAGCCGATGGCCACCGAGAGGATCTGGAAGGCGCCGACGGAGAGGATGCGCGAGAACCAGTAGAGCGCGAAGGGCCGGTGACGCAGGAGCGTGGACGGCGGCCGATGCGGCCGCGCCGCCGGCTCGTCGCGCTCCGGATCCAAGCGGCGCGGCTACGCGCCGGGCGGCTGGGCGCCCAGGTCGGTCAGGAGCTGCGCGGTCGTGCGCACGCCCTGGAAGAGGTGATCGAGTCGCAGGTGCTCGTTGGGGCTGTGCTGGCGGTTGTTGGCGTTGGCGTAGGGGACGAGCAGCGTCGGCCGCTCGAGGATGTCGGTGAACGCCCAGATCGGGACGCTGCCGCCGGCGGTCGGCATGACGACGGCGCGCTCGCCCCCGTGGGCGCGCTCCACGGCCGCGATGATCTCGCGGCTGATGGGCAGGTCGAGCGACGTCTTGGCGGGGTCGTAGCCGCCCTTGTCGAGCACGCGGATCGTGTGGCCGCGCATCTCGTCGGGCAGGGGCGCGTCGGCCGACTCCAGCACGGCGAAGCCCTGGGCGCGGAAATGCTCGAGGAGCCGGCGGTACACGTTGTCCCACCGCTGGTTCTTGACCATTCGGATGTCGATCGCCACCGTCGCCCGGTGCGGGATGATCGTGTTCGCCTCAGCTCCGACGAAGCCGCTGTGCAGTCCCCGGATGGTCAGGGTGGGATGGAACATGATGCGGTCGACGTAGTCGGCGGGCAGGGCGACGCCGAGGTCCTTCTCGAGCGCGGGCAGGTCGACCGGCAGCTCCGCCATCATCTGCCGCTCCGCCGCCGTGGGCGCGACGACGTCGTCCTCGAAGCCTTCGATGATCGGCGTACCGTCCGGCGCGGCCATCGACGCGAGCAGACCGGTCAGCTTCCAGGCCGGGTTGGGCACGGCGAAGTTGCCGGAGTGGACGTCGCGCCGGGCCGCCTCGATCTCCAGCTCGATCTTCAGCACGCCGCGCGCGCCGCCGGTGATCGTGGGTCGCCCGCTCGCGTGCTTCGGGCCGTCGGTGACCACGACGACGTCGGCCGCGAGCAGGTCGCGATTCGCTCGCGTGAAGGGCCCGAAGAACGGGCTGCCGATCTCCTCCTCGCCGTCGAAGATGAACTTCACGTTGACCGACGGCGTGAGGCCGAGCGCGTCCATCAGCTCGAGGGCGTGAAGATGCGCCCAGATCGGGCCCTTGTCGTCCGCGGCGCCCCGCGCGTAGACGCGCAGGCGGCCGAGCTCATCGTCGGCCACGTCGGACAGTATCTCGGCGCGCGCGCCGTCCTCGGCGAGCCCGTGGCGGAAGACGGGCTCGAGGGGATTCGGCTGCAGCCAGCCCTTGGGCGGGATCGGCTTGGTGTCGTAGTGGCAGTAGATCAGCACGGTCCGCGTCGCCCCGGGTACGCGGCGCTCGCCGAAGACGGCGGGGTTGCCGCCGGTCTCGAGCACGCGGCCCTCGAGACCGCGCGCCCGCATCTTCGCGGCCAGCCATTCGCCGGTGGCGCGGACGCGGTCCGGCTCCTGGCTGACGGAGTGGAGGCGGAGGAAGTCCACGAAGCTTTCGGTGATGGCCCGGCGGCGCAAGGCGAGCGTGCGGTCGAACGTGGCCCAATCCGTCATGCCGTGAAAATAACTCAGAAGTGGCGCTCGCGGCAGCCGCTCGCACGAACCTCGACGTCCGCCCTGGGCAACCCGTGTACGCTGGGGGGCGCTCCCATGACGGCGCTCAACGAGCCCACGATCGCGACCGATGAGCTTCGTCCGACCCGCGTCGAGGTCGATCTCGACGCCCTGGCCGACAACTACCGTGCCATCGCCGCCCACGTCGCGCCCGCGCGCGTGATGCCGATCCTGAAAGCGAACGCCTATGGGCACGGGCTGGTCGAGGTCGGCCGGGTGGTGGAGCGCCTCGCCGCGCCGTACGTCGGCGTCGCGTATCTGGAGGAAGCGCTGCGGCTTCGCCAGCACGGCGTGCGGCTGCCTGTGCTCGTGCTCGGCGGCATCCTCGGGTCCCAGATCCCACGGTTCCTGGAACACGACGTCACGCTCACCGCGTCCTCGGCCGACAAGCTGCACGCGATCGAGGAGCACGCGGGCGCCATGAGGCGCACGGCGACCGTGCACCTGAAGATCGACACCGGCATGGAGCGCATCGGCGTGCACTGGTACAGCGCCGAGAAGCTGCTCGAGGCGTCGCTGCGCTGTCGCCACCTCCGCGTGGAAGGGATCTTCACCCACTTCGCCGACGCCGACGCGCGCGACCTTGGCCACGCACGCCTGCAGCTCGAGCGCTTCCACGAGGTGCTGCACTTCTACGAGCGCCGCTCGCTGCCCTTACCGCTCCGGCACGCGGCCAATTCCGGCGCGATCCTCCAGCTCCGCGAGAGCCACCTCGACCTCGTGCGTCCGGGCGTCCTTTTCTATGGCGCGCAGCCGTCGCCCGAGGTGACCCGCACCATTGCCGTGCGGCAGGCGATGCGCTGGCAGACGTGCGTGGTGTTCTTCAAGGTGGTGAAAGCCGGGAATCCCCTCAGCTACGGCGGCCACTGGGCGCCGGAAGTCGACGCGCGCGTCGTCACGTTACCGGTCGGCTATGGCGACGGATACGCGCGCGCGATGACGGGCAAGGCGGAGGTGATCATTCACGGCCAGCGGTATTCGGTGGTCGGCCGGATCTGCATGGACCAGGTCATGGTCTCGATCGGCCGGGACTCCGCCTACAACGGCGACGAGGTCACGCTGCTCGGGGGCACCGGCGCCGCCGCGATCTCGATCGAGGAGATGGCGGCCTGGGCCGGCACCATCCCGCACGAAGTGCTCACCAGCATCAATACGCGCGTCCCGCGCGTGTACCGTGGCGGGTGAACCCCCCGCGCGGTGCGGGCGCCCGCTATACGTTCTTGCCGATCCAGTCCGCGATGTAGTCGACGCCAACCTGGCGGTTGTCGGCCTGGGCGTGGTACGTGCTGCCGTCGGCCGCCGTGAAGATCTTCAGGCGCTTGCGGGTCGAGCCGATGGCGTCGTAGAGCTTGCGCGCCGATTCCACCGGCACCACGCGGTCGTCCTCGGCGTGGACGATCAGGAACGGCTTCGTGATCTGCTTCGCCACGCCGGCGAGCGAGAAGCGCTGGGCTTTCTCGATGGCCGCGTCCATATCGGCACAGCCCATGACCCAGCGGAAGTGGAAGGTCGACTGCGCCGTCGTGGTCGGATCGGTCTGGTGGCGGCGCTGGATCTCGCGCTGCCAGGCGGCCAGATCCCAGTGCAGGGCCGCGAACGCGACGCCGGCGGCGTAGCGGGGCTCGAAGGCGGCGATACGCGCGGCGTAGTACCCGCCGAAGCTGTAGCCCATGACGACGACGCGCTCGCGGTCCACGTCCGGGCGCGCCACGACCCAGTCGTAGGCGGCCGCGCCCGGGACCTCGTAATCGTGGCGGGCGGACAGGCCGCGCAGGCGGAGCGACTCGCCCTGGCCGGGGCCGTCGATGGCGAGCGTGTGCATGCCGCGCGCCGCGAACTCGAGCCCGGCGAAGAGCACGCTCATCTCCTTGCAGTTGTCCATGCCGTCGAAGACCACCACCGTGGGCGCGCGTCCCGACACGCCGGGCGCTTTCATGAAGAGCGCCGGCAGGGTCGTCCCCTCGTAGGGCACTTCGACGAATTCGATGTTCGGGTAGCGCCGCCTGAGTCCGGCCTGCTGACAGTCGAGCGCCTTGCGCCCGAGCGCGCGCTTGTCCTCGCCGGGTGGGACGAAGCGCTCGCCGGTGAAGTAGTACATGCCGGCGCGTAGATAGTAGTTGCCCGCCGTCATCTCGCGGCCCTCGGCCGCGGCGGCCACCGCTTCCGATTCGAGCCGCGCGCCCAGCGCACACCATTCCTCGCGCCACGCGTCCCCTTCGTTCTGCCGGTGCTTCAGGCGCTCACACACTTCGTCCATCTCGCCGAGCGCCACCGCGCCGTAGGGCGCCATGCCCTTCGTCACGAGGGCGGCGTTCGACCAGACGAAGTTGCCGGGAAACGAATGGATCCAGGATTCCCCTGCGGTCATCGCTCAGCCTCCAACCGGGCACCACGGGTTTCGCAGCATGGAACCTCCGGCGTCGCCGCCGCATCATCGAGTCCGCAACCATGCCAACCGCGCCGACCATGCGTCTCTACCTGGAGGACGACCACCGTCTCGACGCCGGCGCGCGCGTCGTCGCCGTCC
>JBGPXN010000157.1:0-10888 GCA_041492755.1 Methylomirabilia bacterium
AGCTGGCGAACGATGCCGACCGAGCGGCCGGTGCCGCCGGCGCCGAGAAAGCTCTTCTCGAGGACCACGACGGTGCGGACCCCGAGGCCGACCAGGTGGTACGCGATCGAGACGCCGGTGACGCCGCCGCCGATGATGACGGCGTCGGCCGTCTTGGTCACGAGTGACGCGGTGCGGAGGTGGGCTCGCTGACGAGCTCGATGGAATCGCCGCGACGAACGAGTCCGGGCACGAGCACCCGGGCGTAGACGCGGCTCCAGCCCGGATGGCGCTTCTGCGAGACGCGCGCGTAGTCGCCGTCCAGGAACCCTCGCGTGATGTTCGTGCAGGGGCTGGTGTATCGCGTGACCTCGAGGACGAGCGCGTCGCCGACGCGGAGGCGGCGTCCCGGCGTCACCTGGCTCCAGTCCAGTCCGTGAACGGTGAGATTTTCTCCCAGCGCTCCCGGAGCGATCGGGTGTCCCTCGGCCTGCAACGCCTCGATGACTTCCATCGAGAAGAGGCAGATCGCGCGGTCGGGTCCGCCGTGATGGGCATGGTCGCGATGCGCATCGCCCTCGACACCGTCCACGGTGATCTTCGCCGTGTCCACGGGCGTCTTGGGCACCCCGCCGGGGGAGACGCTGATCCGGACCACTCGCGCGGTTGCGCTCACAGGGAGACCTCCTTGCCGATGCCGCGGGCCATCGCGCCATCATATGCGAGCCGCGCCGCGACGAGGTCTTCCAGCGCGAAGCCCACCGATTTGAAGAGGGTGACGTCCCGCCGATGGGTTCGTCCCTCGACGGCGCCGCTCACGAGCGCGGCCAGGTCCCCGACGACGTGCGAGCGCAGGATTGCGCCGTCCCGGAGCGGGATGACGAGGTCGCCGGCGCTCTCGACGGCGCCCGGATGGTCGACGAAGACCCGGGCGCGCCGGATCGTTTCCGCGTCGAGCTCGCGCGTGGAGGGCTGAAACGCGCCGACGGCGTCGACGTGCACGCCCTCGGGAAGCCAGCGGCCGTCGAACAGCGGCTCGGTCGACGTCGTCGCGCACGTGACCACGTCGGCCTCGCGGACGGCGCGCCCGGCATCGTCGACGATCTCGACCGGCACGCCGAGCCTCGACGTCCACGACTCGGCGAAGCCCCGGGCCCGCCCGGGATCGCGACCGACGACGGCGATGCGCTCGACCGGCAGCTCGGCCGTCAGGCCGCGCAGCTGAAATCCGGCCTGCACGCCGGCCCCGAAGCACACCAGGCGTCGGGCGTCGGGGCGCGCCAGATATCGCGCGGCCAGCGCGGACGCCGCACCGGTACGCAGTCCGGTGAGGAACGTACCCTCCAGGACGGCCACGACCCGCCCGGTGCCGACGTCCATGAGGACGTAGGTGGCCTGGATGCTGGCCGCGCCGCGGGCCTGGTTGCCGGCGTAGAACGTGACGAGCTTCGTGCCCAGCGCCGCCCCGTCCTTCTCCGCGCCCACGGCCGGCATGAGCAGGAGCACGCCATCGTCGGTGACCGGCACCGTCGTCCGCGGTGGAACGCGGCCCGCGCCCGCCGCGTAGCTGCGAAACGCCGCGGCCAGCGCGTCGACGAGCTGGCGGGGCTCGAGGACCTGCTCCAGGTCGCTCCGCGAGAGGACGAGCACGTCAGCGCGCGGACTGAGGCCCGGGCACCAGCGCCGCGCGCTTGATCATCCGCTGCACCCGCGTCTCCAGGACCAGCTCTCCGCGCTGATTGCGCACCCGGTGCTGGTAGGTGACGATCCCGCGATCCGGCTTCTTCGTCTCGCGCTTGTCGACGACCTCGACCTCGACGTTGATGGTGTCGCCTTCGAGCACGGGCCCGCCGATCCGGAGATCGCCGCCCAGGAACGCCATGCCGGTGCCGTGAATGGCGCCGGTCTGCATGATGAGTCCCTCCGCCAGCGCGAAGGTCAGGGCGCCGGGCGCGGCGCGGCGGCCGAACACCGACTCGCGGGCCACGTAGTCCATGTCCATGAACAGGGGCTCCGTGAAGCCGCACAGGTTCACGAAGTTGACGATGTCCGTCTCCGAGACCGTGCGGGCGAGCGTTCGAAACGTGGTGCCGATCGTCGTCTCCTCGAACGTGAGTCCCTTGCTGAACACGATGCCTCCTACTCGCCGAGATAGGCCCGGCGCACGTCGGGGTTCTCTGCCAGCTCGGCGGCGGTGCCGGCGAGCGCGATGGTCCCGGTTTCCAGCACGTAGCCGCGATGCGCGATGGCCAGCGCCATGGCGGCATTCTGCTCCACCAGCAGCATCGTCATGCCCTGGCCGTTGATGTCGGCGATGGTCTGGAAGATCTGCTCCACGAGCACGGGCGCGAGGCCCATGCTCGGCTCGTCGAGCAGGAGCAGGCGCGGGCTGGCCATGAGGGCGCGCCCGATGGCGAGCATCTGCTGCTCGCCGCCGGAGAGCGTGCCCGCGACCTGGCCGACGCGTTCCTCCAGACGCGGGAACAGGGCGAAGACGCGGTCGAGATCGTGAGCGACGCCGGCGTCGTGGCGGAGATATGCGCCCATCATCAAGTTCTCGCGGACGGTGAGGCGATTGAAGATCCGGCGGCCCTCGGGCACGTGGGCGATGCCGCGCGCGACGATGTCGTGCGGCGGCACCCCCGCGAGCGGTTGACCCTCCAGAATGAGCGCGCCCTGGCGCGGCGCCAGCAGCCCCGACACGCTCTTGAGCGTCGTCGTCTTGCCGGCGCCGTTGTTGCCCAGGAGCGCGACGATCTCGCCCCGCCGCACGTCCAGCGTCACGCCCTTGAGCGCGTGGATCTTGCCGTAATAGACGTGCAGATCGTCAACCCGCAGCATGGTCTCGGCGCCGCGGCTCCCACCGGCCCCGGCCGAGGTAGGCCTCGATCACGCGGGGATCGGTCTGCACCTCGCGGGGCGGCCCCTCCGCGATCTTCTCGCCGTGGTCCAGCACGGTGACGCGATCGGAGACTTCCATGACCACGCGCATGTTGTGCTCGATCAACAGAATCGCGAGCGGCAGGTCCGTGACCAGCGCGCGGAGCAGGCGCATGAGGGTGGCGGCCTCGCCCTGGGTCATGCCGGCCGTCGGCTCGTCGAGCAGCAGGAGGGAGGGCTCGGCGGCGAGGGCGCGCGCCAGCTCCAGCCGCCGCTGATCGCCGTAGGGCAGGTTGCGGGCGACCTCGTTGGCGGCGTGTCGCAGACCCACGCGGTCCAGCAGGTGCTCGGCGCGGACGCCGAGATCGCGCTCCAGCCGCTCGAAGGCGGGCCGGCGCGAGAGCGCGTCCCACAGTCCGGCCCGGATACGGGAGTGCATGCCGACCAGCACGTTCTCGATCGCGGTCATGTTCGCGAAGAGCCGGATGTTCTGGAACGTGCGGCAGATGCCGAGGGCGGTGATCTGGTCGGGACGGAGCCCGACCAGCGAGTGACCCCGGTACGTCACCGTGCCGTCGTCGGGCGCGTAGAGGCCGGTGAACACGTTGAACAGGGTGGTCTTGCCGGCGCCGTTGGGCCCGATGATCGACGCGATGCCGGAGACGAGCGCGTAATCGACGCCCTTGAGCGCGGTGAGGCCACCGAACCGCTTCGTGACGCCGCGGGCTTCGAAGACCGGCGTCACGTCGGCTGCGCGGGCGTCGTCAGCTCGCGCTGGCGGCGGCGCGCGGGGAGGATGCCCTGGGGCCGGAAGATCATCATGATGACCAGGATCAAGCCGAAGATCATCCGCTCGTACTTCGCCGGCTCGAGCTGGGTGGGCAGGTCCGCGAGGTTGAAGCCCAGGATCGTCACGCCCGCGTTCTTGAGCTCGTTGAGCCACAGGGAGAAGCCCTTGAGCACCTGGAGATTGAGCACGGTCACGACGGTGGCCCCGAGCACGGCGCCGGGGATGGAACCCATGCCGCCCAGGATCACCATGGCCAGCACGCCGATCGATTCCAGGAACGTGAACGACTCCGGATTGATGAACACCTGCTTGGCGGAGAAGACCACGCCCATGATGCCGGCGAACGAGGCGCCGCACGCGAAGGCGAGGAGCTTGGTGCGCACGAGCGGCACGCCCATGGCCTGCGCGGCCAGCTCGTCCTCGCGGATCGCCTCCCAGGCGCGTCCGATGTGCGAGTCCTCCAGCCGCCGGTTGACGAGGATCACGAGGCCGACGATGACCAGCACCAGGAAGTAGAACGCCTCCGCGTAGGGCAGCCCGAACGGCACGGGCGGGCGGCTGATGGGCGTGATGCCCTTGGGGCCGTTGGTCAGGTTGATCGGCTTGTCGAGGTTGTTGGCGAGCACCCGGATGACCTCGCCGAAGCCGAGCGTGACGATGGCGAGGTAATCACCGCGCAGGCGCAGCACGGGCAGGCCGAGGAGCACGCCGGTGCCGGCCGCCGCCACCAGCCCGACCCCGAGAAATGCGTAGAACCACGCCGGCGCCAGGGGAAAGCCGCCGCCGAAGATCACGTTGGCGTGCGGCGATCCGAAGATCGCCCACGTGTACGCGCCGACGGCGAAGAAGGCGACGTAGCCGAGGTCGAGGAGCCCGGCCAGGCCGACGACGATGTTGAGCCCGAGCGCGAGCGCGACGAAGATCCCGACCTGGGTCGCGACTTCGAGGTAGTAGCCGTTGTAGAGGCCGATCAGCGGCATCAGCACGAGCAACGCGAGGCCGAGCAGGCCGGCGCGCAGCCAGGTCGGCATGCGGGCCAGGTAGATGGCGAGCAGCGAGGCCTGGAAGAGCAGGAAGGCCAGGACCGAGCGCGGGAAGCTCGCCACCACGACCCCGGACACCGTTAACAGGATTATCGCCAGGGCCGCCTGCATCACGCGCGCTCGCGCACGACCTCGCCCAGCAGGCCCTTGGGCCGGAAGATCAGGATCAGGATCAGCATCGAGAACGCGAAGATGTCCTTGTACTCGGCGCCGAACGCGCCCCCCGTCAGCAGCGAGAGGTACGAGGCGGCGAACGCCTCCAGGAGCCCGAGCACGAGGCCCCCGACCATCGCGCCGGGGATGTTGCCGATGCCGCCGAGCACGGCGGCGGTGAACGCCTTCAGTCCCGGGATGAACCCGCTGTAGGGATTGATCAGTCCGTACTGCACGCCGAACAGCACGCCGGCCGCGCCGCCCATGGCCCCGCCGATCAGGAACGTCAGCATGATGATCCGGTCGACGTTGATCCCCATCAGGCTGGCCGCCGCCTGATCCTCGGCCACCGCGCGGATGGCGGCGCCGACGCGCGTGCGGTTCACCAGCACGTGGAGCACCCACAGCATGAGCAACGCGGCCACGATCACCACGATCGACTTCACCGAGACGTCGATCGTCTCCGTCAGCTCGAAGCGATGGTTGAGGGCGTCGATGGTTGGATAGACGAGGTTGAACTGGTTCCGCCAGATGCTCTCCACGAGCCGGATGAGATCCTGGAGGAAGAACGAGATCCCGATGGCGGAGATGAGCGGAATCAGCCGGGGGGCGGCGCGCAACGGCCGGTAGGCGATCCGCTCCACCGCCACCGCGAGCGCGCCGCTGACCACCATGCCCGCGAGGAGGATCAATACCAGCACGAGGGGCCACGGCAGCGGATCGAGCCATCCCGCGCTCTTGAGCCCGAGCAAGATCTCCACTCCCACGAACGCCCCCACGATGAAGATCTCGCTGTGCGCGAAATTGATGAACTCCAGCACCCCGTACACCATCGTGTACCCCAGCGCGATCAGCGCATACATGAACCCCAAAATGATCCCGTCGATCAACACCTGCGGGAAGATGGTGATGAGTATTTGAAAATCCATCGCAGCTCAGCCCCCCACCCGGACGACGAGCAGAATCGTCATCCGACGGCCGTCATGAAGAGGGCTGGAAGCGAAGAACAGGGCCGACCGTTCATTCGATGACCGTCATGCGGGCCGAGGTGGCAATGTTCGAGAGATGGACCACCAACCGGATGGCCCGGCGATGCGCTGTGGTCGCGATTGCGCGAGTGGGGTGACGGTGAGGAGGTGAACGACGATCATTCCGATCGACGAGAAGGGCCGCCGCCGCGCCCGGCGAGGGGAGGGGGGAGGGATTCCGGGCGACTTCGTCCTCGCGGAGCCCGAAACCCCTCCCCCCTCCCCTCGCCGGACAACAGCGCGAGCTATTTCTTGGCTGGAGCGGCAATGGTCAGCCGCTTGACTTCTTTGTTGTCCCCCCACTTCTCAGGGTTGTCGGAAACGACCTGCAGCACGAAGTAGAGCGCCTTCTTGGGATCACCCTTCTCGTCGAACTCGACCGCGCCCGTGATTCCGGTGTGCTTGACCTTGCGGACTGCCGCGGAGACATCTTCACGAGAGGGCGCCTTGCCACCCTTGGCCGCCGCTTCGATCGCCTTGAGCGCGATGGCGGTCGCGTCATACGCCTGGGCCGCGAACGGCTCCGGGTTCTTCCCGAACTTCTTCTTGTACTCGTCGGCGAACTGCTTGGCCTGCGGATAGACGGAGACGGGGCCGGCCACGGACGTGTAGTGCATGCCGGTGACGGCCTTGCCCGCGATCTTCACGAGGTCGGAAGAGTCCAGGCCGTCGGGGCCGAGGAACTTCGCCTTCACGCCCTTCTCGCGCGCCTGCTTGAAGAACGGCGCGGCCTGCTCGTAGATCCCGCCGAAGTAGATCAGGTCGGGGTTCTTGGCGCGGATCGGCGTGATGATCGGATCGAAGTTCGACTTCTCTTCCGTGCCCTCGAAGCCGAGGACCTTGATCCCCTTCTTCTCGGCGTCCGCCTTGAAGAACTCGGCCACGCCCTGCCCGTACGTCGTCTTGTCGTGGATGACGTAGACCGTCTTCGCCTTCATGGTCCCGTGGGCGAACTCGGAGCCCACCACGCCCTGCACGTCGTCGCGGCCACACACCCGATAGATGTTGGCGTAGCCGCGGTCCGTGACCGTGGGATTGGTGTTGGCCGGCGAGATCATCGTGAGCTGGACTTCCTTGTAGACCTCGGAGGACGGAATGGCGACGCCGGAGTTGAGGTGGCCGATGATGGCCAGGATGTCCTTGTCGGCGATGATGTTCTTCGCGTTGGCGACGCCGACGTCGGGCTTGGCCTGGTCGTCGAAGGGGACCAGCTCCACCTTGAAGCC
The DNA here is from genome assembly GCA_041492755.1 of Methylomirabilia bacterium. Lineage (GTDB taxonomy): Bacteria > Methylomirabilota > Methylomirabilia > Rokubacteriales > CSP1-6 > JBGPXN01. The sequence goes on from JBGPXN010000157.1 coordinate 7,100, forward strand.
CTGCTTCTCCAGGCTGCCCTTGAATTTCTCGATCGCGAGCTGGGTGCCGAGCTTGATGCCCTCGCCGAGCGCGGCCTGACCACCGCTCAGCGGGCTCTGGGTCGCGATCTTGATCGTGCCCTTGCCCTGCGCATCGAGCACTGTCGTCCCGCCCGTGAGCACGAGGGCGAGAGCCAGGGTGAGTGCGAGCACGGAGCGCGTGCGGTAGGACATCATCGCGTTCCCTCCTTGTGGGCGGGACTTCTACGGTGTGTCGGCGTCGTCATTATCCAGGGCGGCCCGGAGCCGGTCAAGCGATGCGCCGCTCTTCATCCTCACGGCGCCCGCCATCTCACGTCGCGCGCCGCGCCTGCTGGACGGCGTCGAGCAGCTCGCGGGTGGCGCGCGCCGGGTCCGGCGCGGCGCACACCGCCGAGATCACCGCGACGCCGTCGGCGCCGGCCCGCACCACGTCGCCCGCGTTGGCGGCGGTGATCCCGCCGATGCCTATGAGAGGAACGCGGATCTGGGGTCGGAGTTTCCGGATGAGGTCGGGGCCGACGAGCGTGAAGTCGGGCTTGCTGCCGGTGGGGAAGACGGAGCCGACGGCGACGTAATCACCGCCGCGCTCCTGGGCCGCGCGGGCCTGGGCCACGTCGTGGGTGGACAGGCCCATCAGCATTCCCGGGCGCAGGAGTGGCCGGGCCGCGTCGGGCGGCAGGTCGTCCTGTCCCAGGTGGACACCGTCGGCGTCGACGGCGAGGGCGAGATCGATGCGATCGTTGACGATGAAGGCGACGCCCGCCTCGCGGCAGCGCGCGCGAAGGCGGCGGGCAAGCGGCAGCAGCGTCCCCGACGGCCACGTCTTCTCCCGGAGCTGGACGATGCGACAGCCGCCGGCGATGGCGCCCTCGAGCACGGCGCCGAGGTCGCGCCCGGCGGCGGCGGTGCGGTCGAGGATGACGTAGACGGAGGCGTCGATCACGACGTGAGGCGCGCGACGTCGACGCTGGTGACGCGCCCCTCGACGAAGGCCGGATCGTGGAGCACGCGGAGCAGGAAGGGGACGGTCGTCTTCACGCCCTCCACCTGCGTCTCCCGCAGCGCGCGGCGCATGCGGGCGATGGCCTCGGCGCGATCGCCACCGCGCACGATGATCTTGGCCAGCAGCGAGTCGTAGAACGGCGGGACCACGTAAGGCGCCATGAGGTGACTGTCCACCCGGACGCCGAACCCCCCGGGTGCGACCCACGCGGTCACCCGGCCGGCGCTGGGCGCGAAGGTCCGGGGGTCTTCGGCGTTCACCCGGCACTCGATGGCGTGCCCGTCGAAGGAAACCGCGTCCTGCCGGTACCCGAGCGGCTCGCCGGAGGCCACGCGCAGCTGTTCACGCACGAGGTCGATGCCGGTGATCATCTCCGTGACCGGATGCTCGACCTGAAGCCGCGTGTTCATCTCGATGAAGAAGAAGCGCTCGTCCGCGTCCACCAGGAACTCGACGGTGCCGGCGTTGACGTAGTTCACGGCCGCCGCGGCGGTCAGGGCCGCGCGATGCAGAGCGGCGCGCGTGTCCGGGCGGAGCGCGGGCGCCGGCGACTCCTCGATCAGCTTCTGGTGTCGCCGCTGCACCGAGCAATCGCGCTCGCCGAGGTGCACCCGGATGCCGTGCTGATCGCCGAGCACCTGGACCTCGACGTGCCGGGCCGCCTCCACGAACTTCTCGCAGTAGATCTCGTTCGAGCCGAAGGCGGCCTCCGCTTCCGCCTGGCAGGCCGCGAATGCCGGTGCCGCCGCGGACTCGTCGCGCACGATCCGCATGCCGCGGCCGCCGCCACCCGCGGCGGCCTTGAAGATCACCGGGTACCCGATGCGCGAGGCGACGTCGACCGCCTCCCGGCCGTCGGCGAGCGGCACCTCGCTGCCCGGCATCACCGGCACCCCCGCCTGCCGCGCGATCTCGCGCGCGCGTGACTTGTCGCCCATGAGGCGGATGGCTTCCGGCGACGGGCCGATGAACGTGATGCCGCAGCTGCGACAGATGTCGGCGAAGGCGGGGTTTTCGGCCAGGAAACCGTAGCCGGGATGGACCGCCTCGCTGTCGGTGATGGCGATGGCCGAGATGATGGACGGAATGTTGAGGTAACTGGCGCGCGGGTCGGCGGGACCGACGCAGATCGATTCGTCGGCGACGCGCACGGGCAGCGAATCGGCGTCGGCCTTCGAATGCGCGATCACGGTCCGGATGCCGAGCTCGCGGCAGGTCCGGATGATCCGGAGCGCGATCTCGCCGCGGTTCGCGATCAGGATCTTGTGGAAGATGTCGTCACCCGTCCTGGTGGCATGGTGCGGCGGGCGCCGGTTTCCCGCGCCGAGTTGCCGACGTCACACGCCGAGGCGCTGCCGCCAGTAGGACTCGAGCTCGGCCAACCGGAGACCGTAGACACCGGGAATCACGGCGGCGACAGGCTCTCCCATTCCGAGCCGCGTGAGAAGCGCTCGCATCGGGGGCGTACCACCCCGGGTCACCAGATCTTGCACGATCCAGAGGGCCACGTCGTAGCCGACGCGCGCGCGCGCGGGATCGGCCCGGGCGATCAAGGCGTCGAGACCGGCGAGATCGAAGTCGTCCGGCACCCGCGGGCTGGCCTCGGCGCTCGCGCCCTCGAGCACCTGCGCGAGGCCCTCCTGCAGCCATCGCGGCGCTCGGCCCCGCGAGAGGTCGTGGACGGCGGCATGGGCGTACTCGTGCACGAGCAGACGCTCCAGCGTCGGCGCGGGGGGCAGCGCGGGGCCGAGCGGCAGCCGGATCTTGCCATCGAAGAGCCCCGACACCCACGGGTGCACGCCGGCCACGTGGCGGAACTCGGCGTCCTCGTACAGGACGACGGTCACGCGGTCGAGGGGGCGATAGCCGAGTTGCGTCCCCACGCGCTCGTAGGCGGCCTCCAGCAGCCGGGGCAACACCCGGCGCGCCTCGGCCTCTCGCGAGCCGCGGTACTTGATGACGAAGTGCGGAGTCGTCATGCGCCGGAAGCCGGACTCGGCCTGCCGCTCGCGCTCGATCTTGTCGAAGAGCCGCCGCGCGCCTTCGTGCTCCGGCTCGGCCGTCACCACCGCGCGCAGATGGGCGAGGGCCTGCGCAGCCTCGTCGCGCTGGTCGTAGAGGCGCGCGAGCAGCAGCCGCGCGGGCACGCGCGGGTCCGCGCTCACGGCGCGCTCGAGCGGCTCCACCGCCTCGCCGGCGCGTCCGGCGTGAATGGCGGCGACGCCCAGCCCCGTCAACAGATCCGGCGCGTCCGGCGTCGCGCGGAGCCCGCGACGGAAGAGCAGCATCGCCTCCTCGGCGCGGCCTTCGCGCATGGCCTGCCAGGCCCAGCCCTCGAAGCATCCCGCGAGGTCGCGGCGCCGCGCCGTGCTCGCGGGCTCGTGCTCGGCGGCGCGATCGAACCGCTCGCACGCCGCCGGAAACTGGCCGGCCGCGTAGAGGCGAACGCCTTCCTCGCGGAGCGCATGGGCGGTGGAAACAGCCGCGCCGGCGAGTGCTATCCTCGCCGGCGCGGGCTCGCGAGTGTCGAGCGCGACTCCGGCGCCCAGCCACCAGGCCGCTGCCGCCACGACGCCTCCGACAGCAGCCAACGCCGCCCCGAGCGCCTGCAAGCGTCGGGAGTGGGCCATGAGGACGCTCAGCCTTCCGGCTCGATGAGGAAGAGTGGCTGGCCGTACTCCACGGCCTGGCCGTTCTCCACGAGGATCTTGGCGACGCGCCCGGCCGTTCGGGTTTCGATCTCGTTCATCAGCTTCATCGCCTCG
>JBGPXN010000139.1:0-12264 GCA_041492755.1 Methylomirabilia bacterium
GTTCATGCCGTCTTCTCCTTATTGATCACACCGTGTTGTGCTTGCTCAGGGCGAGCTCGAGCGTACGATCCCGTCGATTTCAGCGAGCGCGATCGCGTCTAGCCGCGTAGCGCAGCCTTCTTCTTCAGCTCGGGGATGACGCTCTCACGCGCCCGTCGGGTGGAATGGGAGCTTCACCGTCTCGCCCGTCCGCGCCGAGTGCTCGATGGCGAGCGTGACCTCCAGCGTGAGCCGGCCCTCGTGCGCGGTCGTATGCGGGCACGGACGTCCGGTCACGAGGTGATCGAGCCACGAGCGCGTCTCGTTGGCGACGGGCCCCCAGTAATCGCCGACCGCCCAGTCCCCCGACGAGTTGCTCTGCATGAACAGCATCTTGGCGGCGTGATCTGGCACGTACGCGTGCGGCACGCCCCGGTCGGTGAAGAGCACGCTGTCCTTGTTGTCCATGTCGAGCAGGATCACACCCTCGGTCCCGAGGACTTCGACGCGGGCGCTCTGGCCGTAGGTCGGATACTGCGCGGGCAGGATGTAGCAGACGCCGAGGTTCACGACCGCGCCGTCCTCGAACGTGATGATCGTCCACGTCACGTCCTGCGCGGAGTAGCCCATCTCCTTGAAGATCTTGGCCTGGCCCCGGGCCACGACCTCGACCGGGTGGTTGCCCTCGAGGAACCAGCACGCCATGTCCACGTAGTACGTGAGGACGTCCAGGATCGGGCTGGCGTGGGGCGAGCGCTTGAGGATCTCGAACATCTGGGCCCGGCTGTTGTAGACGCGCGCCGTCGCGCCGACGATCTGCCCGAGCCGGCCCCGGAGGATCTGCTCCTTGGCGAGCATGAAGCGGCGGTCGTGGCGCCGGGAGTAGCCGACGCGGATGTCCACACCCTTGCGATCGGCCGCGGCCACGATCCGGTCCGCGTCCTCCAGCCTCAGCGCGAGCGGCTTCTCCACGAGGATCGGCTTGCCGGCCGCGATCGCCTGGAGCAGTGGCTCGGCGTGCTCGTGCTCGCTGGTGGAGACGATCACGGCGTCGACGTCGGGGTGACCGATGACGTCGAGATTGTTGCCCGAGAACAGGTGGGCGCCCACCTGGTTGGCGAGCGATTCGGCGCGCTGGGGGTCCTTGTCGGAGACGGCCAGGAAGCGGACGGAGGGGTGGCGGGACGCCATGTGGGCGCGCAGCGTCCCGATGCGGCCGGAGCCGACGACGGCGATACCGATCTCTCTGGGCTTCGCCATGCGGGGCAGGATACCCTACTCCGGTGACCAGGAGGTCCGCACATGACTGACGACCGTGCCGCGCGAGGCAAAGCGATTCGCGACGCCGCCTTCGGCAAGGCGGGCCTGGCCTCGTGGGCCGAGCTGAACGAGATCGCCCCCGTCCACGCCCAGGCCATTCACGAGTACTGCTTCGGCACGATCTGGGACCGGCCCCATCTCGATCTCAAGATGCGCGAGCTGATCGTCATCGCGGCGGCGGCCGCGCAGGATCTTTCGGAAGAGGTGGAAGTCCACGTGCGCGGCGCGCTCAATCGCGGCGCCACGCGCGAGGAAGTGGTCGAAGCCATCGTGCAGTGCGCGCCCTACATCGGCTTTCCCAAGACCAACCACGCGCTCCGCGCGGCCAAGCGGATCTTCGACCAGTGGAGCACGCGCGAGGACTGGCGAGCGCTGTGAGCGGTCATCTTCCCGTCCGTCCCGCTCGGCGGCCCGGTGCACGCGGTCGTCATGAACGGCGAGAGCGGCAACGTGGACACCGTGCTGATCGCCGGCAAGGCGGTGAAGCGCGGCGGGGAGCTGACGTTTCCAGCGACACGGATCGCGAAATTGAAGGAACGAGCTGCTGGCCTCGCGCGAGCGCGTGATGCGGAAGGGCAACTTCGTCTACGCGCCCACGCCGGCGGCGCCACGCTTCTAGCGCCGCCACCGCCAGCGGTACGGCGGGATCGTGCTCTTCGTCGACCCCGTCAGGGCGACTCGGCGCGCGTCGCCGGTGCGACGGTCGCGACGGAGCCGTCAGATGTGTCGAACCCGACCGGCACGAGGCCCGGGGCCGCTCGCGCCACGACCTCGGCGCAGTCGTCCCCGCCGCAGGCGAGCCAGATGACCTGCCCGCCCGCCCCCCGCGAGCTGTCGACGCTGGCAATCACGAGATAGGCGATCAGGATCACGCCCGCCACGACGAGCCCCGCGATGGCGAGCCCCGCCAGCACGTCCGCTTCCGCGTTCGCGGGCGCCGCGATCGTCACGGCGAGGGTCAGGGTAACGACGAGGGCGAGCAGCCGGAACGGCTCGGACCACCGAGTGCGCGGATCAGTCATGGAAGCTACTATCCCACGCGACCTGCCGCCGGAACGAATATCCCGAGCGAAGGTCGGGCGGCGCCGGCGGAGGCTCAGGCCACGCCTTCGGTGGACTCCGAGAGCAGCGGCGAGTCGGCCCGGTAGACCTTGCCGGCCTTCAGCACGAACTCGGGTCGCAGCCGCTGGCTCGCCGCAATCTGCGCGCCCAGGCCGCGCTCTTGTCGATACTGGACTGAACCGCGGCGATCTTCCCGTCGCGGATGCCGACGTCGTATCGGCCATCGACGTCCCGGGCCGGGTCGATGACCCGCCCGCCGCGCAACACGAGATCGAATGTCGGCAGGGCGAGCGGCGTCACCGTCACCGGCCCCGCCCGTGATTTCGTCGCGCTTCGCCGGGGCGTCGTTCGCTCTCTCACGGCGCGCTACTATCCCATGTGGGCCGCCGCGCCGCCAACGTCAACGCCGCCATCCTCGGCTTTCCCGGCACGCTCGGCGCCGCGTGAGCTCGTCGAGACTTCAATCCGGCGACTCGAAGTCCGAGGACTTGGCGGGCCGGAAGACGAGGTCGATGGCCAGCCACAGCGCTTTGGAGAACGGGTAGAAGAGGATCGGCGTGAGCACCGTCTGGACCACCCCGGCGCCGACGATGAGCGTCCACGGAGGATCCGGCCACGTCGCCAGCACCGCGAGGCCGAGCAGGGCGGCGAACCCACCTTCGGTGACGATGAAGTTCAGCACGTAGGCGCCGAGCCAGTACTCGTCGCGCTCGTCGCGCTCGAACGACATCCCGCACACCGCACAGCGCTCGTCGAGCTTGAACCACGAGCGCAGCATGGCTCCCTGCCCGCATGGTGGACAGCGCAACCTGACGGCGCGTGCGAGCAGGGTCAGAGGGGGTGGGGTCGAGACCACGGCGTGAGGGTACAGCGGCCGCGGCAAGAGGGCGCTACCGGGCTGATCACGTCGAAGGTCTCCCACATCGAACGGACCGTCCGTCCCCTCACTAGCCGCGGAACCGGCGTCGGTCCCTCGCGGGGAAGCCGGAGATCCGTGATCGCCCAGGCCGTCGTAGATCAAAGTGACGCTCGATGCCGGCCTGACACCGAGCGTACGCGCCTGACACCGAGTGGCCGAGAGTAAGTGCCAGCCGTGACTCGGGATTCGCCATCTTTGAAAAGTGGGACGGGAGTCATGATCATCATCCACGCCGACGAAACTACGCGTGCGCAGCGGCTCATCATCGTGCGGGCTGGGGCGGTCGACGTCTACGAGCGGGTCCGGGAGACGTTTGGCGGCCCGCCCGGGACACGGGTTCTCTACGACCGACGCAAGCCCAGGCCCACTGTGCAATGCAGCCCGGGCGACCGCCGATTCCCTCAAGACCCCACCATCCTGGCTTCGCGAGGATTCTTCGCCACTCGGGCTCGGCGCATCCCGTCCCAGGCGATGACGAACACCGCCTGACTCGCCCGCCCGCAGGCCGCCGCGCGTCAAGCTGCGGGTAGCAGTCGCGCGTCCGGCTGAACGCCGGGCTGCACGGCGTCGGACCGTGGATGGAAGCGGCGGCATTCGGCCTCATCCCCGCCTACGCCGGGCCCGCGCTCTATGACGACCTGAGGCTCAACGCCAGGTGAACAATGGGGGCTCCGCATTGACAAGGCGACCCCCTCGGTGGTCCGATGGCGGGCGGATGGCGAGCCTGACGGAGTACACGACCTACGCGGACGCCCACCGTCATTTCGCGTCCGCGGCCCTGTGGACGTTGTTCGACGGCGGCCGCGAGGCGCTGAACATCGCGCACGAATGCGTGGACCGGCACGCGCCCACCGGCCGCGTGGCCGTCCGCGTCGCGCACGCCGACGGACGCGACGAGGCCGTGAGCTTCCGCGAGCTGTCCGAATGGTCGTCGCGCTTCGCGCACTGGCTGGCCGCGCGCGGCATCGGGCCCGGTGACCGGGTCGCGATCATGCTGGAGCCGTCGCTCGTCTTCTACGCCGCGCTCTTCGGCGCCATCAAGCGGGGCGCCATCGCGGTGCCGCTGTTCACCCTGTTCGGTCCCGAGGGGGTGCGGCTGCGCGTCGAGGACTGCGGGCCACGGCTGCTCGTCACGAATGCGGAGAAGGTCGAGACCGCGCGCGCCATCGCCGGCCTCGACGTGGTCGTGGCCGACGATGCATTGATGGCGGCGCTTGCTCCGCATCCCGCGCGCTACGAGGTGCGGAGCAAGCCGGACGACCTCGCGGTGTTCCAGTACACCTCGGGCACCACGCGGGAGCGGCCGGAAGCGGTGCGCCACACCCACCGGGCCATCGTCGTGCTCATGGTTGCCGCGCTCTACGGCACGGGTATCCGGCCGGGCGACCGCTTCTTCTGTCCGTCCTCACCCGCGTGGGGGCACGGGCTCTGGCATGGCACGCTCGCGCCGCTGGCGCTCGGGCTGACGACGGGGACGCTGGCGGGGCAGTTCGAAGCCGCGCGGCTGCTCCGGGCGCTCGAGGAGTACGAGATCACCACCCTGTCCGCCGCGGCGACACACTTCCGGATGATGAAGAGCTCGGGCGAGGCCGGCCACCATCGCTACGCCATCCGCAAGCTCTCCTTCACCGGCGAGCCGATGGACGGCGCCACCCGCGCGTTCGCGGAGGCCACGTTCGGGGTGCCGGTGTGCAGCATGTATGGCACCACCGAAATCGGCGTGATCCTCGCGGATTATCCGGGCGCCGCCGACTACGTCGTCAAGCCGGGCGCGCTCGGCAAACCCGTGCCCGGCGTGCGCGTCGAGGTCCACGATCCGGAGGATAGGCCCTGCCCACCCAACGGGCTCGGCGAGATCAAGGTCTGGCGACGGAACGCGTGGTTTTCGACCAGGGATCGTGGCTCGGTGGACGAGGACGGCTACTTCCACCACGCCGGACGCGCCGACGACGTGATCATCTCGGCCGGCTGGACGATGAGCCCGGTCGAGATCGAGGATGTGCTCCTCGAGCACCCCGACGTGCGGGAAGCCGCGGTCGTTGGGGTGGCCGACGCCCTGCGCGGCCAGGTCGTGAAGGCGTTCATCGTGAGCCCGCGCCCCGGCGACGAGTCCTTCGCGCGCGAGCTGCAAGTACTCACGCGGACCCGGTTGAGCCGACACGAGTACCCCCGGCACGTGGCGTTCGTGCCCGCGCTGCCCAAGACGCCGGCGGGCAAAGTCAACCGCAAGGCGCTACGGGACTCGGAGCCGGGCGCGGCATCGAACGGCGAGGTGGAGACGACCCGTGCCCGCTGAGACAACGGCCCTCTTTCCGAAGATCACCGAGCACGCCCTCGACGACCTGCGCCGGCGGATCGGCGTCAAGATCACCGACACCCTGGAGCCCTGGTGTCACGAAGCGACTCGCGACGGCATCCGCCACTACGCCCACGGCATCGGCGACGACAACCCGCTCTGGTGCGATCCCGACTACGCCGCGGGCACACGCTGGGGTGGCATCATCGCGCCGCCCAGCTTCCTCTTCGCCGCGAGCCGCATCATCTCGGGCTACGTCGGCGGGCTGCCCGGGGTGCACGCCATGTGGGCGGGCGCGGACTGGCGCTGGCACCTGCCCGTGCGGCGCAACGACGCGATCTCGACCGAAGCGTGGCTCAAGGACCTGATCGAGCACCAGACGACGTTCGCCGGGCGCGCGATCCAGCAGATCTACCACGTCGACTTCTACAATCAGCGCGGCGACCTGGTTGCCGGCGCCGACAGCTGGTGCTTCCGCACCGATCGCGACCTGGCGCGCGTGGAGGGCACGAAGTACACCGCCGTCAAGGCGGCGCCGGCGAAGCGCTACTCGGACGACGAGCTGGCCGACGTCTACCGGCTCTACGCCAACGAGGAGGTCCGCGGCGCCGTCCCCCGCGACTGGGACGACGTTCGCGAGGGCGAACGTCTGCCCACGATGGCGAAGGGCCCGATGACCGTCACCGGCTTCATCGCGTACGCCCAGGGCTGGGGCGGCCTCTACATTCGCGCGAACAAGCTCGCGTGGAAGCAGATCCACCGCCACGCCGGCCTCGGCATCAAGAACCGCTTCGGCATCCCCGACTGTCCCGAGCGGGTGCACTGGGAGCCCGAGTTCGCGACCATGGTCGGCGCGCCCGGCGCCTACGACTACGGCCCCGAGCGCTGTTCCTGGCTCACCCACCACTTGACCAACTGGATGGGCGACGACGGCTTCCTGCGCCAGGCCCAGTGCAAGATCCGCCGTCACAACCCCGAAGGCGACACGCTCCGCATCGACGGCGCCGTCGTGCGCAAGTTCGTGGAGGACGGTCGGCTCCTCGTCGAGATCGAGCAGGAAGCGCGCAACCAGGACGGCGAGCTCTCGGTGCTCGGGCGCGGCGTCGTGGAGCTTCCCGCGCGAGGCGCCGCATGAGCGGGCGCACGCTGCGTTGTCACCATGGCATACAAGCTCGGCCGCCTCTCGCTCGTCGTCGGTGCTCCAGACCGCCCGTCTGCCCGTGATTTCGCGGTCATGACCGTTGCGGCGCTCCGAAGCGTACGCGGCCTATTGCGCTCTTCTGACCGGATCAGCTATTCAAGAGAGTGACGCTTTGAAGAATACAAGGCCCAACGATGGCGAAGTGGCCGGCACCGAATAGCACCGCTGACCTAAGTGCGACTACGCGTGACGCCGTGACAGCGCTGGTGGGATTCCTGTGCCTGGCCGATGCCCCCAACGTGACTGCGGTTCAGCGGACCGAGTTCGCCGCGGCCGCCACCCGCCAGGCTCAGGCTCTCCGCAGCCAGTTCCCGGAAGCGCTCCTGATCATCGTTGCCCCAGAGCAGAGCTACTACGAGCGGCTGCGAGGCGTGTTCCCCGACGATGCCGAGGTAGAGATCATCGTTGACCGCCGCCAAGACGCGCGTCGCCGCGTCTGCGCGGCATGGCTCGTCGACCGCCGGCAGGCCGACCGGCGGCAACAGGAGATCGATCACGAGCTGGCCCGGCTGGGCGTGGCGCTGGTGCCACGGACCAAGGCAATGCCCGCGCCGGCCGCTGGGCAATCCCGTCCCGTCACGCCGGGGCACTGCCGGGTCCTGATCGTCGACGACGATCCGGCCATCGTGCGGGTGCTTAGCAGCTACTTCGAGGGCAACAAGGAACGCTACGTCGTCGACACGGCGCTCAGCGGTGAAAAGGGGTTGACCGCCCTGACCGCCCACCGCCCGGACGTCGTCCTGCTCGACATCACCATGCCGGGCATGAGCGGCCTCGAGGTGCTCAAGCGCATCCGCCGCCACGACACCAGCATCCCGGTCATCATGGTGACCGCCGCGCCTCACCAGGAGACCAGCGAGGCCCTCCAGAACGGAGCCTTCGCCTACATTCCCAAGCCGTTCGACTTCCGCTACTTCGGTCACCTGGTCAAGCTCGCGACCGAGCGGGGCTCGTCGACCCGACACCAGCGGTAAGCTCCGTCCCGCCCTCGCTACAATGCCCTTCGTGAGCACCGGGGGCCGACGCCAGCGCCATTTCTCCATGATCGACTTGCATCCCTTGACCCTCGTGTTCGTGCTCTCCGGCTCGCTGATGATCAGCAAGACGCTACGCATCCCGAAGCCCTGAGCTTCCACAAGCTGCGCTTGAAGCCCAGCGAGTACTTCCAACGCCAGATGCACTGCACCTATATCGCCGACTACGTCGGGGTAGCCAACCGTCACTTCATCGGAGTGGACAAGCTCATGTGGTCTTGGCTATCCGCACCAGGCCTCCTCGTGGCCTCACTCCCAGGAGGTCGTGGCGCGAGACTTCAAGGACGCCAGCCCGGACGACTTCGATGGCGCCTTCGGAGCCACGCCTCACGGCCGCGCGGAGCGCCAGAACCTCCGCTGAGCGACGATGGCGAGCGCGGCGCCCCCGCAGCCGATCCAGAACATCGCCAGCATCCCGGCGTTTCCGGAGAGAGCGGCCCAGACGGCCGTACCTGCGAGCACACTCCCGACGAGGGACAGCGCCATATCGGGAATGAATCCGTAGCCTCCCGTTCGTGAAACCGCCTCGGCCACCCACCCGGCCATGAGTCCGGCAAGAATCAGCATCGGACCGAGGTGAACGATGTGTTCCAACATGACGTAGGCCCGCCTTTCTGCGGTAACTTTCCGGCTCGGTTGGCCGATACACGGGGCCGAGGGAAGAGCCTCCACCAGTTGCCGAACGACAGTATCGACAGCGCCAACAGATTCAGCGTGACCGGCATGACCTTGGCCCTGACCGGGATGACCGCAATCCAGAATGCGAACGTCACGCCCAGCAGCAGCGAAACCAGCACGAGAGCTCGCGGCGGCCACAGACGCCGCCACCGTCGAAGAAGGCTCTGACCGAGATCGCCTTCGAGTCGCTCGTGGAGGATGACCCAGAGCACGAAGGCCGCCACAAAAAGTGCCGGCACCCAGTGATGGAACCACACCACGAGTGCGCCGAGGAGAAGCATTGCGGCTCCGCGCTCGCGCTGCTCCCTGTTCATGATCGCCGACGGCTCCGGGCTCACGGGCTAGCCTTCGCCGCCGTCTTCCGCGTACGGATCAGTCTCCAGGCCGAGGACGCCGTGGTTCTTGACCGGCTTGCCATCGATGGTGATAAACACGATGGCTCCCGCGCGCGGCGGCTGCTTCACCCAGATGGCGGACGCCACGGATCCCGTGCGCGTGTTGACGCCCTGCCACACGCCGCCGGCGGGCTGAAGATCCCGCCGACTCGGCGTCGTCTCCCGCTTGCATTCTTCGAAGCCGTCATTCGAGAGCGCATCGACGATGTCTTCCGGCGCGGCGACCCACCCGTGCTCCTCTTCCATCCAGGTTATCCGGCCCTGGTCGCGAAGCTCGCTGAAGGCCTTCATCGATTGCATCGACCTTCCGATCGACGTCGAGGTGCCGGACCCCGACGATGTGGAGGTGGCTCCCGGCGGAGCCACCTCCCAGTGGTTCACTTGCCGGCGCCGATCGAGACGGCGAAGTTGATCGTCTCCTCCCGGTACGGTGACGGGATGTACGCCAGCTCCAGGCGAATCTCTTTCAACTTGTTCGCCTTCAACGCTTCGGCCGGGAACTCCACGTCCACGGATTGCGTCGCCTCCTGCCCGGGATCGAGCCGCTCGCTGCCGGACGTGCTGAACCTGAGAGTCGGCTCCGTCCGCATGTCCTCGAGCTTGATCGGCTGTCCCTGGGCATCGATGTACTGCATCTTCCCGTCGAGCAGCCGGACCGTCTGATTGGCCGACGTGTTCTTCAGCCGGAGGATCGCGGTGAGCTTCGCCGGGGTGGTGATCCGGTCGGAGCCCTTCTCCACCCGCTCCGCGACCTTCATCTCCGTGACTTCGCCCGTGAGGATCCCGGCCTTGACCGTGATCGCGGTCGGGGTGACCGCATACGTCTTCTCCTCGATCACCGCGGCGCTCGCTGCCGGCTGCGGCACGGGACCGAGAATCATCCAGCCGACCGCTGCCACGAGCGCAGCGCCGAGCCCCCACCTCAACATTGCGCCCTTCTCGTCGGCAGGACGCTCGGCGGGCCAGAACCGGCGTTGAACGACGATCGGGATGGCCGCGCCAACGAAGGCGACAAGGGCCATCGTCACGATGCCGGCTCCCGGAAACACCCCGACGGCCCGGAAGATCCAGGCTCCCCCGATGGCTCCGACGAGACCGAGGGTGACGTCCTTCTTCAGCCCGTAGCCTCCGGGCTTCATGACCAACCCGCCCAGCACGCCTGCCAGCACCCCCACCAGAACCCACGTCACGAACATGCCGAAACTCATGGCTCCTCCTCCGTCGTCGCCTTACAGTTCGTTCGCATCACTTTCGCCGCCCCGTCGCACGCCCCGCGCCCACTGGCCGCTCGCCGTTGTTCGATGGAAGAAGGCCAGGGCGTTTCCGGGCGACGGGCGGAGCGGCCGCCATCCTGTCGCCGTTTTGCCGCACCAGGAGGGCCGCCAGCATTTCGATCGCCCGCTGGTCGAGGGCCCGATCGTCGATCATCACCTGCACGCCCGACCCCGCGAGCGCCCGGACGCGCTCGGCTGCCGACGTGGAACAGACGATGACGTCCACTCGGCGCACCAGGCGACCCAGCGCGGCCCCCTCGGCGGAGCACGCCCCGACCAGCGCGATATTCGGCAGGCCGGCATTCGCGATCGAATGCTCGAGGTTGTGGGCCGTCTCGGCGGCCGCCGAGGCCACGCCCACCCGTGTCCCCGGCGGGAACTGCGCCAACCGCTGGAGGGTCTCCAGATGCGCCTCGGCAAGGAGCGCAATGACCGGCACCCCCTTGCCGTTCAAGAGCCGCTCCACCTCGGGTAGATGACAGAAGCTCGTGACCGCCGCGCCCCAGCGAGCGCCTCGCTTCCGGCGCCGCGCGACCGTCGCCAGCTCGGCGAGGAGCACCTTGTGGACGCGGACCGGCAGGTGGGCCTCGAGCTCGCGGGCAAAGAAGTCGAGCTCCGGAGGACTGCACTCCACGAGGAGAACTTCGCCGTCGCCCTGGACCGCGACCGGCCGGACCTTGGCCAGGCTCAAGACGCCGACCGCGAGGTCGTCGGCCGTGAGCCCGCGGGCCGCGGCCTGGATCACCACGTCCTGCAAGAACCGCTGGCGAAGCGTGGAGGAAGGGCGCGCGGGCGGAGCCGAAGTCACGAACACGCCCTTGCCGCGCCGGGCCTCGACGTATCCGCTACGCTTGAGATCGTCGATAACGCGTGCGACGGTGTTCGGATTGATACCGAGGAAGCCCGCGAGCTCCCGGATGCTGGGCAGCGCCTGGTCCGGCGGGACACCGCCGCCCTCGATGACGTGCTTGAGCTGCTCGGTGAGCTGCCGGCGGATCGGGATCGGGCTGTGGGGATCCACTCGCAGGTCCAGTGGAGTCTTCATACTGTACTAGCACAATAGTACACAGATACAATCTGTCAAGGCCTGGTGCGGCAACACGACGCCCGCGGGTAAAATACGGCGTCCTGGTGTACTAGTTTAGTGGTACATTCACCCCACTCGCGCACCACCGCACGAATCCGCCAAGGGAGGCACCCGCACGATGGCTCAGACTCAGACGATGAAGACCACCATGAAGACGACCCTGCGCCCGCTCCACGACCGCGTACTCGTCAAGCGACTCGAAGAGCAGGACGAGAAGCACGGCAGCCTCATCATCCCCGATACCGCCAAGGAAAAGCCGCAGGAGGGCAAGGTGATTGCCGTGGGCACGGGCCTCGTCACCGACGAGGGCAAGACGCTCCCGCTCGCGGTGAAGACAGGCGACCGAATCCTCTTCGGCAAGTATTCCGGGAGCGAGGTCAAGCTCGACGGCGAGGAGTACCTCATCATGAAGGAGGAGGACGTCCTCGGCATCCTCGGCTCGTGAACGAGCGGCTCAGCCGCTCTCGACCACTCGCGCCCACTCGGGAGGAACGTATCCATGCCTAAGCAGCTCCTGCTCAACGAGGAAGCCCGCACCGCGCTCTTGCGCGGGATCAACATCATGTCGCACGCCGTCAAGGTGACGCTCGGACCGAAGGGGCGGAACGTCGTCATCGCCAAGAAGTTCGGCAGCCCCACGATCACGAAGGACGGCGTCAGCGTCGCCAAGGAGATCGAGCTCGAGAACTCCTACGAGAACATGGGCGCCCAGATGCTGAAGGAGGTCGCCTCCAAGACCTCCGACGTCGCGGGTGACGGCACGACGACCGCGACGGTTCTCGCCCAGGCCATCTTCCGCGCGGGTCTCAAGAACGTCACCGCCGGCGCGAACCCGATGGGCCTGAAGCGAGGTATCGAGCAGGCGGTCGACGCGGTGGTCGAAGAGCTGAAGCACATGTCCAAGCCCACCAAGGACAAGAAGGAGATCGCCCAGGTCGCCAGGATCGCCGCCAACAACGACCCGACGATCGGCGACTTGATCGCCGAGGCCATGGAGAAGGTCGGCAAGGACGGCGTCA
>JBGPXN010000172.1:0-9981 GCA_041492755.1 Methylomirabilia bacterium
CCGGTCATGGCGCTGTCGGCGGAGATCGAGCTGGCCGGGCATCGCAGCACGACGCTCGGCTACGTCGTGCTCGCCGCGAGGTCGCGCGAGGACGTCCTGGCGCTCGCCTCCCGCTACCGGTCGCTCCCCCAGCTCGAGTGGAGCTTCGAGCTGGCGCGCCGACGTGGCGAGGCGGAAGTGGCCGAGGTGGGGCTCGTCTCCCAGGACCTTCCGGTGGCGACGGCGCTGCTCTCGCTTCTCCTGCACTCGCACGGCGCACTGCGGGCTGCCCCCGCCACGCTGGCCCGCAACCGCCTCGGGCAGCGCTCCCTCTGGAAGCACGCGATCTCGGGGGACCTCCCGATCCTGCTCGTCCGCATCGGCTCCGTCGAGGACGCGGCCATCCTGCCGTCGGTGCTCCGGGTGCAGCGCTTCTGGCGGGGCCGGGGGGTCGCCCTGGACGTGGTGATCCTCAACGAGCGGCCGGAGGGCTACGTGGCCGAGATGGACGATCACGTCGAGCGCGCGCTCGCCCAGGCCGGCGCCGACGCCTGGAGGGATCGGCCGGGGGGCGTCGTCGTCGTCCGCTCCGCGCGCATCGCCGAGGCGGACCAAATCCTGTTGCTGTCGGCGGCCCACGTCGTGCTGGATGGGGCCCACGGGAGTATCAGCCGGCAGCTCGCTCGTCTCGGCGGCGAGCCGGCGAGGCTGCCGCTCCTCGTCCCGACGCTGGCACCACCGTCGACGGCCGACATCCTCCCACGACCGGACTCGCTGCTGTTCGACAACGGCTATGGGGGATTCAGCCCTGACGGCCGCGAGTACGTGATCCATCTCGAGCCGGGCGAGGCGACGCCGGCGCCATGGGTGAACGTGGTGGCCAACCGGCGCCTGGGATTCGTCGTCTCGGAGTCGGGCGGTGGCTACACGTGGGCGGAGAACAGCGGCGAGAACCGGATCACCCCGTGGCGGAACGATCCGACGGGCGACGAGCCGGGTGAGATCGTCTATCTCCGCGACGAGGAGACCGGCGCGGTGTGGTCACCGACGCCGCAGCCCGCCCCGGCCGACGGCGCTCACCAGATCCGCTACGGGGCCGGATACGCGACGTTCCTTCACCGCAGCCACGGCCTCGAGCAGGCGCTGCGCCTCTGGGTGCCGCCCGACGATCCCGTCAAGCTCGTGGAACTCGGGTTGACGAACCGGCTCGACCGCCCGCGGCGGATCACGGTGACGTACTACGTCGAGTGGATGCTCGGGACCACGCGCGAGCGATCGCAGCCGTTCGTGGTCCCGGAGTTCGATCCCGCGTCGGAAGTCCTGCTCGCGCGGAATCCGTGGAACGAAGACTACGCGGGTCGGGTCGCGTTCGTGGCGGCGAGCGAGAAGCTCCATGGGCTGACGGCCGACCGGACCGAGTTCCTCGGTCGCCACGGCAGCTATGCGGCGCCGGCGGCCACGCGGCGCATTGGTCTTGCGAGCGCCGTCCGGGCCGGGCTCGATCCGTGCGCCGCGCTCCAGCTCCACCTCGCCGTGGCCGCCGGGGCGACGGCGCGCGTCCACTTCATGCTGGGCCAGGCCGCGGGGCGCGACGAGGCGCTGGCGCTCGTGACGAAGTACCGCGATCGCAGCGTCGTCGACGCCGCGTGGACCGATCTCGGGCGGGGCTGGGACGCCCTGCTGGGTGCGGTGGCGGTGCGCACGCCCGATCCGGCGCTCGATCTGATGGTCAATCGCTGGCTCCTGTACCAGACGCTGGCGAGCAGGCTCTGGGGACGCACCGGGTACTACCAGTCCAGTGGAGCGTTCGGATTCCGCGATCAGCTCCAAGACGTCGCCGCGCTGGTCCATTGCGCCCCCGCACGGTGCCGCGAGCATATCCTCGAGGCGGCCCGGCATCAGTTCCCGGCCGGCGACGTCCTGCACTGGTGGCACCCGCCGGCAGGCGCGGGGGTACGAACGCGGTGCTCGGATGACCTGTTGTGGCTGCCGTTCATCGCGGCGCACTACGTCGAGGCGACCGGCGACGACACGATCCTGTCGGAAGAGATTCCGTTTCTCGCGGGCGCGCCGCTCGAGCCCGACGAGGTCGAACGGTACGGGCGCTTCGAAGCGGGGCAGCAATCGGCCACGCTGTACGGCCACTGCCTGGCCGCGATCGAACGCGGCGGCACGGCGGGAGCACACGGATTGCCGCTGTTCGGCAGCGGCGACTGGAACGACGGGATGAACCGCGTCGGGATCGGTGGTCGCGGCGAGAGCGTATGGCTCGGCTGGTTCCTGCACGCGACGCTCACTCGTTTTGCTCCGGTGACCGAGCGGATGGGCGACCTCGGTCGCGCCGAGGCGCTGCGGCGCCGGGCCGAGGAGTTGCGCGCCGCCCTCGAGGCGGGCGCGTGGGACGGGCGCTGGTACCGGCGGGGCTACTACGACGATGGCACACCGCTCGGCTCCGCCGAGCGTGGCGCGTGCCGGATCGACTCCGTGGCTCAGTCCTGGGCGGTTCTCTCCTCGGCGGCGGACCGGGCGCGGGCCTCGACCGCCATGGAAGAGGTATCGCGGCACCTTGTGCGGGAGCGGGACGGCCTGATCCTGCTCCTCGCGCCGCCCTTCGTGGACACGACGCAGGATCCCGGCTACATCCGCGGATACCCTCCGGGCGTCCGGGAAAATGGCGGTCAGTACACGCATGCCGCCATCTGGGTGCTCTGGGCCCTGACCGAACTCGGCGATGCCGACCGGGCCGTCGACCTGTTCCAGCGACTACTCCCGATTCGCCACGCGCTCACTCGCGAGGCCGTGGCCCGCTACCGGACCGAGCCCTACGTGCTCGCCGCCGATGTCTACGCCGCGCCGCCGTGGGATGGGCGGGGCGGCTGGACCTGGTACACGGGCGCCGCAGCCTGGGCGTATCGGCTGGCTCTCGAGCAGATCCTCGGCGTGCGGCGTCTGCACGGCGCCTGGCGCCTCGATCCGCACATCCCGGCGAGTTGGCCTGGATTCGAAGTCGACGTACGCGACGGCGCCACGGTCATCCGCATCCACGTCGACAACCCGGGCGGCGTGAGCTCGGGCATCGAACGGATGCTCGTCGACGGCGAGCCTGTCGACCCACCGGTCCTGCCGGTGCTGACGGATGGGCGCACCCACGAGGTCCGGGTCACGATGGGGCAGCCTCGGGCCCGTCTGCGAGACGCCGAGCCGCGGCGGCGCGGATAGCCTCTTCATCGCGCCGCCGGGGCCCGCGGCCGAGGGGGTGATGGGCGAAAAATCAGGCGCTGAGCTTGAGCTTCAGCTCTTCCTGGAAGTGGTGTCCCAGATGATCAACGATGCGCCTGAGCTCCTCTTCGTCTCTGGTTTCCATGTACGTCCAGAGCTCCTGGCATTGCGCGCAGTGCACCGCATCCTTCCTGAAGGTGTCATAGCGGTGGAGACCCTTCGAGAGGACGCTGGCCGTCTCCATCAGGTCATACGTCGGGTTCTTCAGCATGTCTGCCTCTCCCTTCTGTGGGCCACAGCCCACGACGCTCCTCGGCGCCACCAAAGGGTGCAACGTGACTGCCAAGCGCTTCGGCGCGGGTAGGAGATACGGATCGACGCGGAATCAGCGGGAACGTCCAGCCTGCGGTTGCTGTCGAACGGCGCCGATGACGGGGCCCATCGTCGGTGTGGGGCACCTCCGCGACAGTGGGGCGGCCACGCAGCAGGGCCCACGGGATCGGCGACGACATGTCCGCTGAACCGGACATTGTCATCCGGCGCGCCTCTTGCTTGACGAACGCGCATCCCTACGAGGAGGTGCTCCATGATCGGCGAGATTTTCCATGAATGACCAACGGTTCGTCGACGAGGTGCAGGCGGCGGCCGGGCTGCCCAGCCGCAAAGACGCCGAGCGGTGGGCGAAGGCTGTCGCCAGCGCCCTCGCACAGCTGGCACCGGATTCCGAGACGCGCCGCCAGTTCATCACCCAGCTTCCGGGCATCCTCAAGTCACACCTGCAGACGGAGACGCGCGCTCCGCTGGTGATGGAGCGCGAGGCGCTCATCCAGCACGTGGGCGCGGCGCTGGGGGTCCATGCGCCCGAGGCGCGGCGAGCGCTGCTCGTCGTCTGGGGCGTGATCCGGCGCGCGGTATCAGCGGGCGAGCTGGCCGACTTCGAGGCGCGGGTACCCAGGGACGTCGCGGCGTTCCTTGAGGCAGCGTGACCTCTCGGTGGCACGCACCGGCGTCCCTCAGCGCTGATCGCGCTCTTTCGCGACCATCTCCTGCATGAGTCGCTTGGCCCGGAAGAGCTCCGCGCGGCGGCGCTGGCTGAGCCCCCGCCCCGCTCGGTTGATGAAGAAGAGGAGCATCCGGAGGCCGGAGGTGATTCCCTTCCGACTTCGCCATGCGCACGACGGCCTTCACGCGGACGGCACCGACCACGATCGTCGTGTACCGGCGTCATGACACCCTCCATGTTGGCCGCGTACGCCGGTAGCATGAAGTACGTGAGGTGCCAGTGCGTGGACGAGGATGGTCACCGGAGACGGTGGCAGTCGAGCTGATCCTGGCAGCCCGATCGGACGCCGGGGTCGGCGAACAGCCCGAGGCGCGCACAGATGGCGCGGGTGGGCTCCGGGTCGTTCATCGTGTAGAAGTGCAGGCGCGGAACGCCCTGGTCGAGCAGCCGTGCGCACAGGGCGCTCACCACGTCGAGCCCGAACGCTCGTAGCGCCGCAGGATCGCCGGCCACGTCTTCGAGCCGCTTGCGCAGCCACCGCGGGATGTCCACGCCGGCCATGTCCGAAAAGCGCATCAGTCGCTCGTGCTGCGTGATCGGCATGATGCCCGGCACGATCGGCACCGTGAGCCCCAGCCGCCGGCAGGAGTCCACGAACTCGCGGTAGGCGTCCGGGTTGTAGAAGTACTGGGTGATCGCGCCGTCGGCTCCGGCTTCGATCTTGGTCCGGAAGGCCGCGAGGTCGGCGCGGGCGCTCGGCGCCTCAGGGTGGACCTCGGGGTGCGCGGCGACGTCGATGTGCAGACGCGTGTGGCCATGCGCGCGGATGAAGGCGACGAGATCGCTGGCGTGCGGGAAGTCCCCGGGCGGCCCGCCGGCGTCCGGTGAGCGGTCGCCACGGATCACCACGAAGTGGTCGATACCGAGGGCCGCGTAGGCGGTCAGCCGCTCGCGGACGCTCTGCCGCGTGGATCCGACGCAGACCAAATGCGGGGTGATGCGGATCGCCGCGTCGAGACAGCCGCGAAGCGCTTTGACCGTCTCGTACGTGCGGGCGTCGCCGCCGGGCGGGCATGTCACCGAGACGTGAGCCGGCCGGAGCGGGGCCAGCCGCTCGCACGCGGCGCGGAGCCGGGCGAGCCCCTCCGGCGTTCTCGGCGGAAAGACTTCGACGCTGACCGGCGGGGATATCTCCACACCCACGCCGGACTTGTCCATGAGCGGTTACGCCTCCCCGCGCAGCCGGCGGGCCGCCGTCACCAGGGCCACCAGTGCCGGCCGGGCCTCGTCCCAGTGACGCGTCTTGAGGCCGCAATCAGGGTTGACCCAGAGCCGGTCGGCGGGCACGAGCCGCAGGGCCTCGCGGAGACGGTCGAGGATCTCGTCGGTCCCGGGGACGCGTGGGGAGTGGACGTCGTAGACACCCGGCCCCACCTCTCGAGGGTAGCGGTACCGCCGGAACGCTTCGAGGACGCGCATCCCCGAGCGCGAGGCTTCGATCGCGAGGACATCGGCATCCATCTCCATGATGGCCTCGAGGACGTCGTTGAAGTCCGAGTAGCACATGTGGACGTGGAGCTGGGTGTCGTCGCGGACACCAGACGAAGCGAGCCGGAAGGCCTCGACCGCCCACGCGAGATACGCCTTCCGCGTCTCCGGCCCGGGCGGCAGCCCCTGGCGAAAGGCCGGCTCGTCGATCTGGATGACGCGGATCCCCGCCGTTTCCAGATCCGCGACCTCGTCGCGCAACGCGAGCGCGAGCTGCCGGCAGGTGAGGGCGAGCGGCTGGTCGTCGCGGACGAACGACCAGAGCGCGAGCGTCAGGGGTCCCGTGAGCATGCCCTTGACGGGCTTCGCGGTGAGCGACTGCGCGTGACGCGACCACCGGACGGTCATGGGCTCCCGGCGCGAGACGTCGCCGAACAGGATCGGGGGCCGCACGCAGCGCGAGCCGTAGCTCTGGACCCAGCCGTGCTCGGTCGGGGCGAAGCCGTTCAGCCGCTCCGCGAAGAATTCCACCATGTCGGCCCGCTCGCATTCCCCGTGGACCAGCACGTCCAGGCCGATCTCCTCCTGGATGCGAACCGCTCGCTCGATTTCCGCGCAGGCGAACCGGTCGTAGTCGGCCGGCCTGACCCTGCCGTTGCGGACGGCGGCGCGGGCCGCACGGACCTCGCGGGTCTGGGGAAACGAGCCGATGGTGGTGGTCGGGAAGAGAGGAAGCCCCAGACTCGCCTGCTGGCGGAGCCGGCGCTCCGGATACGGCGAGGATCGGCGCAGCATATCGGCGGAGATCGCGGCGACCCGCCGGCCGACCGCGGCATCGTGGACCCGTGGCGATTCCCGGCGGGCGCGCACGGCCTCACGGCTCTCGGCCAGCGCGCGCGCGACTGCTTCACGGCCATGGCGGATGCCGGAAACCAGGAGCGACACCTCCCGGAGCTTCTGGATCGCGAACGCCAGCCACGAGCGCAGCTCCAGGTCGAGCCCCGTCTCGAGATCGACGTCGATGGGCGCATGCAGGAGCGAGCACGAGGGCGCCACCAGCACGCGGTCGCCCCCGAGCCGGTCGCAGGCGCGCTCGAGCACGAGCAGCGCGCGGTCGAGGTCGGTGCGCCAGACGTTGCGGCCGTCGACCAGACCGAGGGAGAGCGACAGATTCGCGGGAGCCGCCGCAAGAGCCGGCTCGAGCTGGTCGGGCGCCTGGACGAGATCGAGGTGGAGCGCGTGGATTGGCAGGCGGCACAGCGCCGGCAGATGTTCGGCAACCCCCGCAAAATACGTGGCGAGGAGCAGTCGGAGCGCCGGAGCCGCCTGGGCGAGGCGCTCGTATGCGAGGGGGAGCGCGCGCATGACGCGCGGCTGCGGGTCCCAGGCCAGGCATGGCTCGTCGAGCTGCACCCAGTCCGCCCCCGCGGCGGCGAGGCGCTCGAGCAGGCTCTCGTAGACGGGCAGGAGACCGTCGAGCAGGGTGATTGGCTCGGTGTGCCCGTCGCGCGTCCGACCGAGGAGCAGGAACGACACGGGACCGAGCAGGACCGGACGGGTGTGGATCCCGAGCGCTCGACCCTCGAGGAACTCGTCGACGGGTTTCGTCGACTCCAGTCCAAACTCCTGGCCGGCGTCCAGCTCGGGCACGAGGTAGTGGTAGTTGGTGTCGAACCACTTCGTGAGGTGTAGCGGAGGAAGGTCCCGTCCGCTGCCGGTGCCCCGCGCCATCGCGAAATAGGCGGGGAGTCCCGTGCCCAGCTCACGATAGCGCGACGGCACGGCGCCGACCGTGGTGGCCATGTCCAGCACATGGTCGTAGAAGGAGAAATCGTTCGACGGGATGTGATGCAGGCCGAGGGCGGCCTGCCGGGCCCAATTCTCCCGGCGGATGGCACGTCCCGCGGCGAGGAGCTCGCCGTCTCCGATCTCCCCGGACCAGTACCGCTCCAGCGCGGTCTTGAGCTCCCGGCGAGGTCCGATCCGGGGGAATCCCAGGTTGGCGGAGATCACCATGGCGTCAGCGTCTCCCTGATGTCGCAACCCAGGCAAGCCGGTTGTCTGCGTCGAGCTCGACCCGGACGTCGAACTTCCGGCTCTCCCGGTTCAGCGTGTCCGTCAGCCACCTTGCCTCTGCGCTCGAAGCCCGGTTCAATCGGAAGTTCCTGATTCGCATCGGCGTCATGCGCAGGTCGCAGAGCCGGCCCGTGGATACGTCGATGATCGGGAAGTACATCAGGCCGAGCACGTCCCGGAATTCCTCATATCCGGTGATTCCCTCGTAGTCGTCGAGGAGGTCGCCGCACCCGTACAGGATCAGCTTGTCCTCGAACACCTCGATCGGGCGGAGGTGGTGCGAGGAATGCCCGTGCACGACGTCCACTCCGGCCCTGATCAGGCCGTGCGCGAATCGGACGTGCTCTTCGGGAACAGCGAACCCCCAGTTGCCACCCCAGTGCATCGAGGCGACGAGGACGTCGCCAGGCCGCTTGACGCTCCGGAGCGTCGGGCCGAGTCGCTCGACAACGTTGGCCGATAGCTCCGCGAGGAGATTGACGCCGGGCCGGTCTTCCGTCGCGGCCCAGCTTGCAGGGATCCCGCTCGTCGGCGTCCCGAACCCCAGGATCATCACCCGGCCCTTGCCCGGCACCTCGATCACCGCTGGCGCCGCGGCTTCCGCAGAGTTCCGGCCCGCGCCCGCGGTCCTCACACCGCTCCGTTGCAGCGTGTCCAGCGTTTCGAGCAGACCGGAGTAGCCGTAGTCGAGCACGTGGTTGTTGGCGAGGACGCAGCAGTCGAGGCGCGCGGCGGTGATGCACGGAACGTTGTCCGGATGCATCCGGTAGTGGATGTCCTTGCCTCTCCAGTACTGCTCGCTCCGCGTGATGCTCGTCTCGAGGTTGACGATCCGCGCATCGGGCTGCCGGATCGTCAGCTCCTCGAGCGCGGCGCCCCAGGGGTAGGAGCAGTCGACGGGATGCGGAATCGGACCATTGGCCTGCTCGGCCAGTCGAACGTACGTCGCGGCGCTCCGGGCGTGCGGCTCGTGGATTCGCGGATCGCCAGGATGTGCAAGCGCCTGGTCGATGCCCCGCCCCGTCATCACGTCGCCACCGAGGAACAGCGTGACAGCGTTCGTTCCGTTCTCCTCGGCGGCGACGATCTCCTCGAACGCTCCATGCTCCTTTCGACGACCGCGGCGCAACGTCCGGATCATGATGGCGCTCCCGCTCCGGGCTGGATCACGACCCGCGCCGGGCGCGCGTCGTCGAGCGCGCAGCGGATGCACAGAAACCGCTGGATGACCCAGACCACGGTTTCCAGGTGTGGCGAGAGCCGGGGACAGCTGAAGTCGGACGGCCGGTGCGCGAGCGCCAGGAAGGGCGCGAGCTGATCCGCCAGGTGCTCGTCGACGGCGGCACCGCTCGCGTGCCACGCGAGAAGCTGATCAGCCGCCTCGTCGGCCACGCGTTCGGCTGGGAGGCCCCGGCGCCCGAGCGCCGAGAACCCCGCACGCCCGCGCACCCCGAGGAACAGCAGGGTGCCGGCGCCCAGCGCGGTGGCGTCCTCCTCGACCGCGATGTCGGCGGCGAGGCCCGCCATGGCCAGTCGCTCCTCCGCACGGCGGCGCTGCCGCTCCGCGATGGAGCGCGGAAGGTGAGAGACCGCGGAGACGCCGACGATGTGCGGGCGCGCACTCCGACGGTCTTCCACGAATGGCTCGAGGCGCCGGATGGGAGCGATCGCGGCCTCGAGCTCGCCACCGCCCGCCGGATACCATCCCCAGCGACGGAGCGCGACGCTCACTTCGACACCCAGCGCGTTCAGCAGGGGAACGAAGACCTCGCTCAGGTAGTGGACGGTGGGACTCCAGGGCACGTGCGTTCCGCCCGTCAGGATCAGCCGCGACGGGGTGTCGGCGAAGATCAGCGGAAGCAGCAAGGACTGGAAGACCAGGGCCACCGAGCCTGCGCTGCCCTGGATGGCGCCCACGTCGAAGCGGTACTCGCCGCCACGGCGCCCGCGCGGCGCAAAGCTCAGCTCCGTGGACCCGAGGTCATCCCCGCTCACGTCCGCCCCGCTCATCGCGGCGAGCGCCCGCACCACGGTCAGATGCTGGGGCCGGAGCCCGGGCTTCGGCCGTCGCGCGCGAACACCGGTCAGCGTGACGGACCGTTCGAGCGCGACGGCGAGGGCCAGCGCGGTGCGGACGATCTGGCCGCCGCCCTCGCCGTGCGAGGCATCCAGCGCGAGAATCGGGCGCGAGATCATCGCGTCGCCGCGACGCCGTA